>JALOTT010000093.1 GCA_025457745.1 Verrucomicrobiota bacterium | reverse complement strand
AACTTCTGAAGTTGACCGCACTGCCGGGCGGCTCGCGCGAACCGAATGCCGTGGACGCCCTGCAAGCCGATCCGTTGGTAAGCTTCGTGATTCTTGATTCGCTCGCCAACGTGCTTTGCCCCGCCTGCAAACTCTGGAACACCGGCCACGGCGCGAACATGATGCGCGAGGCCGTCAGTCTCATGGGCGGCTACGGCGTCACGGAGGATTGCCCCGGCTTCCTCGGCCAGAAGTGGATGGATGCGCAACTCGAAGCCACCTATGAAGGCCCGGAGGCGGTGCAGCGGTTGCAGCTTTCCATCACGATGACCAACGAACTTTTCCTCGCCCAGTTCAAGCAATGGATCACAGAGATGAAACGCATCGCGTCCGAACGCCCCGGCACCGGCGCATGTGCGCTCGGCACGGCGATGAAGCTCTGGCTCTGGACGCTGCGACACGTGCAGACCGCCAACGACGCCGATGGCACGAAGCTCTATCACAAGACGCGCCAGGGCGTGACTTTCCCGCTCGCCGACGCGCTTTGCTGGCTGCTCGCCGCGCGACAATTCATCCTCGACATCATCGAACTGGAAACCAAGGGCGCGGAAAACGCCGCGCTGGCCGACGGGCTCGCCGGCACGGTGGCATTCTTCAATGATCTTTGCCACGTGCAATCAGCGCGCGCCGCGGGCGAGGCCGGACGCATCGCCGCCGAAATCGTTCACGGCTACAACCGCCATCCCGCATGGGACGAAGCGAGTTGTCACGCCTGCTACCAGGCGGAAGAATTGGACACGCTCGAAGGCATCATCCCCGGCATCGCCAGTTCCGCCCGAGCGGTTTCCGATGTCGCCGAGGGAAACGAGGCGCATCCATTCAAGGCTGGCCCGTGCGTGAAATTCAGCGGCATCGAAGAGTTTGTCCGTTTGCGCGCCAAGCTCGACGGTTGCCTCACCGGCTGCCGCCTGGCGAAAGATCGTGCTGCTGAAGCGTTGACGAAAGTCATGACCCGCGAGGCTTTGGATTATCCGGTATGAGCCTCAGATAAAGTGGCCAACAAACCCATACACCAAAACACACCTCCTATGCCCCGACGCGACGACATCAAAAAGGTACTCATCATCGGTTCCGGCCCCATCATCATCGGCCAAGCGTGTGAATTCGATTATTCCGGTACGCAAGCCTGCAAGGCCCTGCGCTCACTCGGCTACCAGATCGTCCTGGTGAACTCGAATCCCGCCACGATCATGACTGATCCCGGCATGGCCGATGTGACGTACATCGAACCGCTCACGGTGCCGGCGTTGACAGAGATCATCGAAAAGGAGCGGCCCGATGCGTTGCTGCCCAATCTTGGCGGCCAAACCGGCTTGAATCTCTCGTCGCAGCTTGCCAAAGCCGGCGTGCTCGCCAAATACGGCGTGCGCGTCATCGGCGTTGAGCTGGACGCCATCGAAAAAGGCGAGGACCGGATTGTGTTCAAGGAAACCATGAAACGCCTGGGCATTGACATGCCCAAGAGTTCGCCCGCGTTTAGCGTCGAGGAAGCCGAGAAGGTTGCTTCCGAACTCGGTTACCCGGTCGTTATCCGCCCCGCCTACACCATGGGCGGCACGGGTGGCGGCCTCGTCTATAACGTCGAGGAACTGCGCATCGTCGCCAGCCGCGGCCTGTCCGCGAGCATGGTGGGCCAGATTCTCATCGAAGAATCCGTGCTCGGTTGGGAGGAACTGGAACTCGAAGTCGTCCGCGATGCGAAGAACCAGTTGATCACCGTCTGCTTCATCGAGAACGTGGACGCGATGGGCGTCCATACCGGCGACTCTTACTGCGTCGCGCCGATGCTGACAATTGATCCCAAGCTCCAGGCGAAGTTGCAGGAATATTCCTACCGCATCGTCGAGGCCATCGGTGTCATCGGCGGCACGAACATCCAGTTTGCGCACTGCCCGAAAACCGGCCGCGTCGTCATCATCGAGATCAACCCGCGCACGTCGCGCTCGTCGGCGCTGGCGTCCAAGGCCACGGGTTTTCCGATTGCGCTCGTCTCCGCCAAGTTGGCCGGCGGTCTCACGATGGACGAAATTCCCTATTGGCGGGACGGCACGCTGGAGAAATACACGCCCTCCGGCGATTACGTCGTGGTCAAGTTTTCGCGTTGGGCGTTCGAGAAGTTCAAAGGCTCCATTGACAAACTCGGCACGCAGATGCGCGCGGTGGGCGAGGTGATGAGCATCGGCAAGACCTACAAGGAAGCATTCCAGAAAGCCATCCGCTCGCTCGAAAACGGCCGGCACGGCCTCGGCTTCGCGAAGGATTTCAACCAGCGCCCGCTGGACGAGCTCATGCAGATGCTCAACGAGCCGAGCAGCGAGCGCCAATGGATCATGTATGAGGCGATCCGCAAAGGCGCCAAAGTCAGCGATCTCTACGCCAAGACTTACATCAAGCCCTGGTTCATCGAGCAGATGAAAGAACTCGTTGAGCTTGAAGAAAAATTGCTTAAGCACAAAGGCAAGGCGCTGCCGGACGATCTGCTCGTAAAGGCGAAGAAGGATGGTTTCGCTGACAAGTACCTCGGCAAAATCCTTGGCATCCCGGAGGCGAAAATCCGCGAGCAGCGCAAGAAACTCGGCGTGGTGGAAGCGTGGGATGCCCTGCCCGTCAGCGGAGTTGAGAACGCCGCCTATTACTACTCGACTTACAACCGCCCCGACAAAGTCCAGTGCAGTTCCCGCAAGAAAGTCATGGTGCTGGGTGGCGGTCCGAACCGCATCGGCCAGGGCATCGAGTTCGATTATTGCTGTGTGCATGCCGCCTTTGCCCTGCGCGAAGCCGGCTACGAGACCATCATGGTCAATTGCAACCCGGAGACCGTCTCCACCGATTACGACACGTCCGACAAACTTTATTTCGAGCCGCTGACAGTCGAGGATGTGTTGAGCATTTACGAAAAGGAGAAGCCCGAAGGCGTGGTGGTGCAATTCGGGGGCCAGACCCCGCTGAACATCGCCACCGAACTCGCCGCCGCCGGCGTCAAGGTGCTGGGCACGACGCCCGACGTGATTGACCTGGCCGAGGACCGCGACCGTTTCCGCAAGATGATGGAAAAGATGGGCATTCCCATGCCCGAATCCGGCATGGCCAGCAGTTTCGAGGAGGCGAAAGTAATCGCCGCCCGGATCGGCTACCCCCTGATGGTGCGCCCCTCCTTCGTGCTTGGCGGACGCGGCATGGAAGTCGTCCACGACGAAGCCATGCTCAAGGAATACGTGAACAAGGCGGTGGACCTCACGCCCGACCGGCCCATCCTCATTGACCGCTTCCTCGACAACGCCATCGAGGCCGAGGCTGACGCGTTGGCCGACGGCACGGATGCTTTTGTGCCGGCGGTGATGGAGCACATTGAACTGGCGGGCATTCACTCCGGCGATTCCGCCTGCGCCATTCCGCCCGTGACCCTGCCGGGCCGTCACATCAAGACCATCGAGGAATACACCCTGCGCATCAGCCGCGAGCTGAAGGTCTGCGGCGTGATGAACATCCAATACGCCATCTGCCAGAATAAAGTCTATGTGCTCGAAGCGAACCCGCGCGCCTCGCGCACCGTGCCACTTGTGTCCAAGGTCTGCAATGTGCCTATGGCTCGCATCGCCACTCAGCTCATGCTCGGCGCGAAGCTCAAAGATCTGAAGCTGCAGCGCCGGACCATCCCACACGTCGGCGTCAAGGAAGTCGTGCTGCCCTTCAACATGTTTCCGGAAGTGGATCCGGTGCTTGGCCCCGAAATGCGCTCCACCGGCGAAGTGCTCGGCATGGCAAGTTCGTTCGGCCTGGCCTATTTCAAGGCGCAGGAAGCCGCGCTCAGCCCGCTGCCCACCAAGGGGACCGTCTTCATTTCCGTGAACGACCACGACAAGCCGGCCATTGTTGCCATCGCTCGTTCGTTCCACACCCTGGGCTTTGCCATCAAGGCCACCGAAGGCACCTGCGAATTCCTGCGGCAGCGGGGTGTGCCTTGCGACCTCAGCTACAAGATCCACGAACATCAGCGCCCAAATATTGCCGACGAAATCAAGAGCCGGCAGATTGATCTCATCATCAACACGCCCAAGGGCAAGGCGAGCGCGTTCGACGATGCCTACATCCGCAAGTCAGCCATCAAATACAAGGTCCCCTACATGACCACCGCCGCCGCCGCGCACGCCGCCGTGGTGGGTATTGCTGAGTATCGCAAGGGCAAAGCCGGCGTGAAATCCCTCCAGACCTACCATCGGGATATCCGGTAACTTGTTACGCAACATGCGTATGACCATGCATCAATCAAATCCTGCCTGTAGTCCGGAGCACGAAACCTTGGACTAACCGCCATGAGAACGTCCCGGAAAGTCCCGGAGGGACTGCCGAAAATAGCCCAGCGATTCATCGCTGGGATTCACGGTTGCGATTTGTTCAAAACCCGTAGGGGCGGCAGAGATTTCCTCTCGTCCCTGCGGGACTTGTTTTCCTTTTGGAACTCTGACCCCGCGTTGAAACGCTGGGCTATTTTCAACCGCCCCGCCGGGGTTGTTGCTCATGGCGCGTCTTAGCATGAACTCCGCGATGACTGAAGCATCACCTTCTATTATTGAGCGTCCCTGCATGGACGCCGATATCGTCTGCGTCGGCTTCGGCCCGGCGACGGCGGGGTTTCTCACCACGCTGTCGAAACAACTCGTCAACGCCGACGGCACGCCCGCGGTCGAAAGTGCCGTTGCTCCCGGCCTGCCGCCGCAAGTGCTCTGCTACGAACGCGCGGATGACATTGGCTTCGGTGTTTCCGGCGTCGTGACCAAGGCGCGGGCGTTGCGTGCCAGCTTTCCCGACATTGAAAAGGCCGGCATTCCGATGTCCGCACCCGTCGGCGAAGAGAAGGTGCTTTACCTGCTTGATCCTGTCGGTGCGAGCAGGCGCTCACCACTTCTCCGCCTCGCCGATTCGCTCATTCGCGTAATGAAATGGGCGCTGCCGTTCGAGCATCACGCCTTGAATCTGCCGTGGACGCCGGACTTCCTACACAAGCACGGCGGCATGGTGTTTTCAATGGGGCAGTTCATGCAATGGGTCGGCGCCCAGGTGCAGAGCACGGGCACGGTCCAAATCTGGCCCAGCACGCCGGTGGCGGAGGCGCTGTTTGAACATGCCGATCAGGTAGGGCGCGTCACTCCGTGCGCGCCGGGGTCTGCTGACGGAAGAAGCGGCGCGCACGGAGTGACGCGCCCTACCGCCAAAGTCCTCGGCGTCCGCCTGCTCGACCAAGGCGTAAACAAACTTGGCGCAGCATCCGACGGCTTCACACCCGGCATGGACATCCACGCCGCCCTCACCGTCGTAGGCGATGGGCCGGTCGGTCCAATCGGCCAACAACTCGACGATCACTTCGGCCTACCCCCCGAACACCACATCCGCGACTGGGCCATCGGCATGAAGTTCGTCGTGGATTTGCCCGAAGACACGCCGCTCAAGCCGGGCACGGTGCTGCACACGTTCGGTTATCCCGAACCGGAGATTTTCGGATTCCTCTACGTGCATCCGGACCGCGTCGCGTCGCTCGGCATCTTTGTGCCGTCGTGGTTCGACAGTCCGGTGCGCACGAGCTACCGCTACCTCCAGCATTGGATGCTGCACCCGTATCTCTGGCGCTACCTCAAGGGCGGCAAGCTCCGTTCCTGGGGCGCGAAGACGCTCGGCGAATCCGGTCGGCGCGGCGAACCGCATCTCGTCGGCGACGGCTACGCGCGCATCGGCGAAGGCAGCGGCAGCACCAACGTCCTCACCGGCTCGGGCGTGGACGAAGCCTGGGCCACCGGCGCGCAACTCGCCGAAGCCGTGCTCGAATTGCTCAAGGCGAAGAAACCGTTCACGAAGGAGAATCTCGAAGCCACCTACGTCCAACGCCGCCGCGCGAGTTGGGTGGAAGCGGAAGCCCGCGTCGCCGAAAAATCCCGCGACGGTTTTCAACGCGGTGTCGTCACCGGCATGATTGGCATGGCGCTGACCGGATTGAGCGGCGGACGGCTTGCGCTGCCCGGCAAACCGCTGCGTCCGTGGGAACGCATCCCGTCGCTTGAAGATTATTTTCGCGGCCGCATCCCGATCGGCGAGGTGCGCGCGATTCGCGACGACTGTTACGCGCGTGGCGTTTCCGCCCACGCCGCGCTCATGGAACGCGCCGGCTGGCCGGCGATTCCCTACGACGGCCAATTGCTCGTTTCGCACCAGGACGCGCTCCTGCTCGGCGGCAAGGTGCAAGCGCCGCCCGGCTACGCCGATCACGTCGCGTTTGTTTTTCCGAACCAATGCCAGCGCTGCGGCACGAAACTGTGCGTCGAGGTCTGTTCCGGCCAGGCCATCACGCCCGGCGAAAACGGCGTGCCGAACTTCGACCGCGAGAAATGCGTTCACTGCGGCGCGTGCCTGTGGAATTGCGCCACCGCCTCGCCGGAAAACCCGGAACGCATGGCCATCGCCTTCCGCGCCGGCACGGGCGGATTGCACTCGGCAGAGAATTGATTTCATGGGTGATTTCGTGGGTTGACAGAAAAGCCGTCTGAGGACAATTTGTCCCCGTGCGAATCATCGCCGAAGCGACCATCCGGCAATGGGCAAACGATCATGCGCGGGCTGTCTCGTCCCTGCGGCAATGGGTGAAAGTGGTGCGACCGCTCCGTTGGGGTTCATTCGCCGAATTGCGCCGGACGTTTCCGTCCGCCGATCTGGTCACAGTGAAAAGCGGACGGAAGGTGGCGGTGTTCAATGTGGGCGGCAATGAGTTCCGCCTACTGTGCGCGGTTCACTTCAACACGGGCATGGTGTTCGCACTACGGCTTATGTCGCACGCAGAATACAGTAAAGACACTTGGAAGAACGAATTATGAAAACAGCCATTCGAACCATCGCACGCTCCGAACCCTTCGCGGCGTTGCCTGAGGATTACACTGGCCTCTGCCAGCGTTATGTTCCGCGACCCCTGCATGACGCCGCAGACTACGCCGCCGCCCGGCAAGCCATCGAACCGTTTCTTGGTTTTGAGAACCGGCTCAACGCAGATCAAGTGGACTATCTCGAAGCCGTCAGCTCGTTCATTGAAGCCTACGACCGGGCGCGGGTGACGTGGCCCAAAGGCTCGCCGCTGGACACGCTCAAGTTCCTGCTCGAACAACACAACATGTCTGCCGCTGACCTCTCGCGCATTTTGGGCAGCGATCGTTCGTTGGGACCAAAACTGTTGCGCGGCGAACGACGTCTGACGGTGGACCACATTCGCACGCTGGCCCGCCGCTTTAACGTCGAGCCGGGAGTGCTGCTTTAAGCGAGGCAGTATGAACGGCGTGCCGAATTTCGACCGCGAGAAATGCATTCACTGCGGCGCGTGCCCCGTGAGATAGAGAAACATGACTGCCATGGAGCAATACGCCGCTTATCTCACGGGGCGTGCCTGTGGAACTGCGCAACCGCCTCGCCGGAAAACCCGGAGCGCATGGCCGTCGCCTTCCGCGCCGGCACGGGTGGATTGCACTCGGCGGAGAATTGAACAGGAAGAAAATTGAGAATAGGCGCGATACTATTGCCGGGTTTCCAACACTGGCCAATCATAAGACCCGTTTCCACGGTTCCGCTCCCAATTTCAATTGCCACACAGCGATTCTTACCTAGAATGCACCCGCTATGAACATCTGGAGAAGATTTCTGCGGCTGTTTGAGACTGACGCTCGTTCAGAAGTGGAGAAGGCGAGGCATGACGTGCAGTTCTTACAAGATAGAGCCCGAAACGCAGAGGGGACTTATTATGCTGCCGAAGTTCGTGCCAGATTGGAAGAGGCGAAACGCCGCCTGTGGTCCGCGGCAAGCGAATCGCCACATCTCTATGAAAGGCTATTGCGCGAGAATGAGATTCCTGAGGAAAAATTGCCCGAAATTCGCGAAGAACGTGCCTTGCACGCCAAGATACGTCGCGAAGAAGAAAGAATCAGCAAGGCGGGAAGTTCAGCCAAGAATTTAGCCGAGTTTCTAGAAACAATACCCGTACTAAGCCCATCCGAGTGGGCAAGTTTGAAGCACGTAGAGTACTACTCCAAGAGCGGTGATCTGTATCGCAACTACCAAGGATCACATAATATGATGGTGAACCGCGACACCTATGAAGATGAAGGCAAACCGGCATCGGCCGTACTGGCTAATTTCAATTCACAGAGCATCACCGACATCAGCATGAATCGTGCTGAATCCCCGTGTCCCTGTGGCAAACTACGGGTGCGCTACAGTGATGGAAGTGTTGGTCATTGGACTGTAATTAGAAAGTCTGCAGACAGGTTCCTTATACACGACGATCCCTAAGTTTTCCTTCCGTAAACGAGTCGATTCTTATGAATGGCTAGTTGAGCGCAGACCTGTCTTTCAAATTCCCTTCCGGCGTTTGCCTTTTCGCGGCCAACCTGATTTATGAGCACCGCAAACCAAATCGTCGTAAACGTAAACGGGTCAGTTCTTATGATTGACTAGTTTTGGGGTGGAGAGCTACGCTTGCCGGCATGGCGCGCAAATTGAGAGTCGAATATCCCGGCGCGATTTATCACGTGCTGAACCGGGGTGACCGACGGGAACCCATCTTCCGGGATGACGCGGATCGGCAGCGGTTTCTGGAGACGCTGGGGGAAGGCTGCGGGCGGAGCGGCTGGCAAGTGCATGCGTATTGTCTGATGCTCAACCATTTTCATCTGGTGGTCGAGACGCCGCAGCCGACGTTGGTGGCCGGGATGAAATGGTTTTTGGGCACTTACACGGGCCGCTTCAACCGGCGGCACAAGCTGTTCGGGCATCTGTTCAGCGGGCGTTACAAGGCGTTGATCGTGGATGGCTCGGGCAGCGGCTATTTGCGGACGGTGTGTGAGTATGTGCATTTGAATCCGGCGCGGGCGAAGTTACTCCTGCCCGAGCAGGCGTTGCGGGAGTATCGGTGGAGCAGTTGGCCGGACTATTTGCGGCCGCCCGGGAAACGGCCCGCTTGGTTGCGGGTGGATCGGGTGCTGGGCGAGATGGGAATCCCCAAAGACAGCGCGGCCGGGCGGCAAGAGTTGGAGCGGGTGATGGAAGCGCGGCGCGGGGCGGAGGCGGACGCGAGTTACAAACCGATTCGGCGGGGATGGTTTTTCGGCGAGAAGGCGTTGAAGAAGGAGTTGCTGGGCCAGATGAGCGAGCGGATGGGGAGCGAGCACTACGGCGAGGAACGGCAGGAGAGCCAGCAGGAAAAGGCCGAACGGGTGGTGGGGGAGGAGTTGCGCCGGCGCGGGTGGACGGAGGCGGCGTTGGAGGAGCGCGCCAAAGGCGACCGGGAGAAGGTGAAGATCGCGGTGCGACTGCGGCAGGAGACGCTGGTGACGGTGGCGTGGATATCGGAGCGATTGCAGATGGGCAGCGTGGCCAACGTGAACACGCTGTTGTATCATTGGCGGCAGGGTGAGAAGTAGCTGATCATAAGAACTGACCCGTTGGCCTTTTGCGTGCCCGATCCGTTACAGACGCTTGAACCCGTCGCGTCGCCCGCCATTTGAAAATCCCAACAGTATTCGATCCCTCAGCCCAAGGGTTGCGAGGAACTAGCTACCCTGGGTCAGTCATCAAAGAATTTCCAACCCCAACGGGGTTGCATCACCGGCCCGTCAAACCGATACAACCCGGTCCGGGTTGTGTTCGTCTTCGATTCGTCCACCCAGCGTAGGCCGACTCTGTCGTCCAACGCTGGGCTGCATGATGAAATCCCGTTGGGATTTTGGAAATGGGAATTTCATGTGCCCCAGATTTCGGACAGTTTGGTTTGGAGCTTTTGCTCGAAGCACCCGGCCAGTTTTCGGTTTCAGCCTTCTGGTGAAGTTGCGAACGCGTGGCAGCTCGGAACGTGATCTGACAACTCACGAAGCATCTGGCGGGTGCGCATGAGGACGGCTGGGATGGCGCGCTGCAAGGCAGGGGTCATTTCCGTACCCAAGGTGAAAGGGTCTTCCACCTCAACCGCGAGAATCCTGACTTCCTGGGGCATCGCCAAGCCAAGCTGCCGGCCCAGCGCAAGGGTTTCGCCAACGCCCAGAAAGTGCGGCGTGCGCACGGTCAATTGCTTCAGCCCGGCGGCATCCACTTCATGGATTGTTCCCGCCGGAGACTGGCCCGTCTGGATGGAGTCCACGATCACCACGGCCCGGTAGCCGACGATGAAGTCGAGCAGGGCCAAACCCATTTCCATTGTTTCACACACGTCAATGCGGTCGTTGTCGGCCAGTGACTCGCGTAACTGGCGGACGACGTTCAGGCCGATGGCGTCATCGGTGAGGATGTCGTTGCCCAAACCCAAGACCAGAATCTCTCCTGCATCCGGGGAACGGGGGCTTGAGAAAGGCACGACGGCAGTCTCACTCTCGGTAATGTCCTGCAATGATTGCATCTTGTGGTCGGCAATGCTTGGTTTCCGTCAGAACTCAACGCCAAGGCGCAAAGCCGCAAAGCAAACACGGAAAAATCCGAACTGCGGTGGCCCGGCAATGTGCGTTCACCAAAGGGAAACCACCAGCATTGGCGGCATAGGTTCTCCAAATCCCTTGCGCCTTCGCGCCTTTGCGTTTTTGCGTTAAACTTTTCTGCATGGGTCTCGCCAAAAGAAAGGGCAGGCGGGACGCCTGCCCTACGTTGTTGAATCGTCACGTCAGTCCTGCTTCAACTCTTGAACGAGTTGCTTCTGGCTGTCGTAAATTTTCACCAACAACGGCAGGTGGCCGGGCAGGCTGTGGGTCGCGCAGCCGAGACACGGGTCGTAGGCGCGGAAGGCCATCTCGACCTTGTTGAGCAAACCCTCGGTGACTTTGCCGCTCTTGATCAAGCCTTTGGCGGCACGCTCGACGCTCATGGCGATGCGGGCGGCGTTGTTGCCGGTGGCGACGACCATGTTCGCCATCGTGATCAAGCCATTGTCGTCGGTCTGATACTGATGGAACAATGTGCCGCGCGGGGCTTCCACCACGCCCATGCCTTCTTTGGGCACGG
>JALOTT010000092.1 GCA_025457745.1 Verrucomicrobiota bacterium | reverse complement strand
GTGGGAGCAACTGAACCTGGTGGCCTTTGTGTTGCTCGTTCCGCTGGCGCTCAAGCTGGGTGCCGACGTTCTGGTACACGGCTCCGTTTCAGCCCTCGACGGCTTTCTGCGCGCCGATGCCCTGAGCGCGTTGGTGATTGGCCTCACCGTGTTCGTTTCGCTGGTCTGCTCGGTATACGCCGTGGGCTACTTTCGCCGCGATGAAGCGGAGGGGCGCGTCACGCGCGCGCAATTGCGCCGCTACTACGTGCTCACGCCGTTGTTCGTCGCCGTCATGCTGCTGGTGCCGCTGGCCGACAACCTCGGCGTCATGTGGGTGGCGATGGAAAGCACTACGCTGGCGTCCGTGCTGCTTGTCACGTTCTATAACCAGAAGACCTCGTTCGAGGCGGGCTGGAAATACATCATCATTGGCAGCATCGGCATTTCGCTCGCGCTGTTCGGCACCATCCTCACCTACTACTCAGCCGTCAACGTTTTCGGTGCGGAGACGCATCACGGCATGAACTGGAGCGTACTGATGGCGGTGGCGGACAAGTTCGACCCGAAGGCGATGCGGCTGGCGTTCATTCTCGTGCTGCTGGGCTACGGCACCAAGGCCGGCCTCGCGCCGATGCACACATGGAAACCCGACGCTTACTCGGAAGCGCCCGTGCCCACCGCCACGTTGCTCGGCGCGGCCTTCGTCAATTGCGCCGTGTACGGCATCGCACGGTTCAACGTGCTCGCCGAAAAATGTCTCGGCCACGAATTTCCCGGCAGACTGCTGGTGGGCTTTGGTGTGGCTTCGATTCTCGTCGCTGCGCCGTTCATCCTGACGCAGCGAAACTTCCGTCGCATCCTTGCGTATTCGAGCATTGACCACGCGGGCATCATGGTTGCCGCGCTGGGCTTCGGCGGCAAACTCGGCGCGCTCGGCGCGGCGTTGCACATGCTTTTCCACGGTGTGACCAAGCCGCTGATGTTTTTCTGTGCAGGCAACGTGCAGCAACATTTCGGCACGCCGTACTTCTGGCGCGTGCGCGGCGTCATCCACACGCTGCCCTGGACGGGCGGCTTGTTCCTGCTGGCCACGCTGGCCGTCACCGGCACGCCGCCGTTCAGTCTTTTTCAAAGCGAGTTCACGACGTTGAGCGCCGCGCTCGCCGCCGACCGGGGCTGGGCGGCTTTCCTGTTCATCGCGGGCGTGGTAACGATTTTCGCCGGCTTTCTCGTCCACATGGCGAAGATGAATCTCGGCACGCCGCGCCACGACAACCCGCCACCGGCGGCGGAGTGCCCGTGGAAAATCAGCGCGATGGCGCTGGTCGCCGTCGCCGTCATCGTGCTCGGTTTCTGGCTGCCCGCGCCGTTGTTCGAACTCGTGCAACAGACCGCGCATATCATCGGAGGTTCTCAATGAGTGCTCAATCTTCACTGCAAGCCATCCTCGACGACCTGGCCAAACGCTTCGGTTCGCAAATTGAGGAGACGCGCACGTTCAATCGGAACGAAATCTACCTGCACACGAAGTTGGAATCGGTGGCGGCGCTTTGCGCTCACTTCTACCGCACGTGGCAGGGCCGCCTGATCAATGTCTTTGCCGAGGATGAACGCGAACGGAGCGGGTGCTATTTCATCCGCTATGTGTTCGCGGTGGACGCCGCCCACACCTTCTTCGTTGTGCGCGTCCCGATTTCGCCGGACCAGCCGGAGTTCATGTCGCTGACCAACGCGGTACATTCTGTGAACTGGCAGGAGCGTGAAATCCAGGACCTGTTCGGCCTGAAACTCATCGGCCACCCCAACCCGCGCCGTTGCGCGCTGCACGATGACTGGCCGGAAGTGTTTCCGCTGCGCAAAGATTTCGATTTGCATACGCAACTGCCGCCGTTCACCGGGGAGCGGCACAAATTCCGCCCGGTCGAAGGCGAAGGTGTATTCCAAGTGCCGGTCGGGCCGGTGCATGCGGGCATCATTGAGCCGGGTCATTTTCTGTTCAGCGTCGCTGGCGAACCGATTCTTTACCTGCAAATCCGCTTGTTCTACACGCACAAAGGTACGGAGAAGCTTTTTGAAAATATGCCGGTAACGCACGGCGTGTGTCTGGCGGAAAGCATTTCAGGCGATTCGAGCTTCGCTCACGCGACCGCGTTTTGCCACGCTGTCGAACGCGTGGCGCAAGCCGAAGTGCCGCCGCGGGCGCGGGCCTTGCGCACGATCTGTCTGGAACTGGAGCGCATTTACAATCACATCGCCGATATCGGCGCGATTGCGACGGACGTGGCGTTTGTGGTTGCGAACGCGCACGCGATGCGGCTCAAGGAGCGTGTGCTCCGGCTCAACGAGCATCTCACGGGCAACCGGTTGCTCCGCGGAATGGCTTGCATCGGCGGCGTTCGCTTCGACTGGGACGCGGAGCAAGCGGGCGCGATTTCACGGCTGCTGGACGAGCTTCAGCCGGAGTTTGATTCCCTGGTGGAACTGATTCAGGCTTCCGCATCCACGCGTGACCGGTTGGAGGGAACTGGAATCTTGACACCGGAAACGGCGGACGACTTGGGCGTGGTTGGTCTTGCAGGTCGGGCTTCGGGCATTGACCGTGATTTGCGTCGCGACTTCCCGCATGCGGCTTACGACCAGGTGAAATTCAGCGTTCCGGTTTACAAAGCAGGCGACGTGTTGCACCGGATGCAGGTGCGCATTGATGAGGTCGGGCAGTCATTCGGCATCATCCGGCAACTGGTGACGAATCTGCCGACAGGCGACGTGCGAGCGAAAATGGGTGAACTGCCGCCAAACCGCGTCGCCTTGGGCTACGTCGAAGGGTGGCGCGGTGAAATCTTCCATTGGATTCGCACCCTGCCGGGAAATCGGCTGGCCCGCTGCAAAATCAAGGACCCGTCGCTGCAAAACTGGCCCGCGCTCAGCGAAGCGGTGCTGGGCAACATCGTGCCGGATTTTCCGGTCATTAACAAGAGCTTCAACCTGTCGTATTCGGGAACTGACCGCTGATTATGCTTCAAATCCTGCGTAAAAGTTTTACCACGGGCGTTGTCACGACGAGCTACCTGGCGACTCCGCTTGAAGTTTCGAGCCACACCCGTGGCAAACCGGCGATTGACTGGGCCAATTGGAAAGACGCCCGTCCCGCCGCCGCGATTTGCCCGACCGGCGCCATCGCTCACGAAGACCGCGGCAGCCAGCGTGTCGCCGGCCTCGACCTGGCCAAGTGCATCTTCTGCGGTCTTTGCGCCGAGGCGGACAAAACCATCCGCATGACCCAGGTCCGCGAATGCGCCGCTGTCGGGCGGGAGGATTTGCGGACCAGCGCCAGCTACAGCCTCAGACCCGACGGCACCCACGACCACATGGTCTCGCCGCCGTCCATCGCGAAGCACTTGCCGGATGGGTTCCCGCCTTCGCAGCACGCATCGCTTGAAGCCCTCGGCAGACAACTCAAAGAGCGCGTCCACAAAATCTTCGGCCGTTCATTGCACATTCGCGAAGTGGATGCCGGTTCCTGCAACGGCTGTGAAATCGAGATCGTGAATTTGAACAGCCCGGTTTATGACGTGGAGCGTTTCGGAATCCATTTCGTCGCCTCGCCTCGCCATGCCGACCTGCTGCTGGTAACCGGGACGGTCACGCGTAACATGGAACTGGCGCTCAAGAAGACGTACGACGCAACCCCCGAGCCGCGCCTCGTTGTCGCCGTCGGCGCCTGTGGCTGTAGCGGCGGCATTTTCGGCGTGAACTACGCCACCCGTGGCCCGGTGGATGCCGTGATCCCGGTGGACCTCTACATTCCCGGTTGTCCGCCACATCCCGTGACTATTCTGGACGGCCTGCTGCGGTTGCTTGGGCGAGGGGAGACGAAATGAGAGTGGCAGAGGCAGAATACCGTAGTGACCGGATCGCGCCGTGATTGTGAACACGACCTGAATTGGGATTTCCCGTTGCCCATTCTCATAAATCGGGCTGCAAGATGTCTCCCATTACGGCAGGCTGGTCTGCCCCATGAGATAGCGGTCCACCTCGCGGACGGCGGCGCGGCCTTCGTTGATTGCCCAGGCCGACGCAGCAAAGTTTGCATGTCCGCCTGCTTGAGCAGTTCGCGTCGGATGATCTCCCCTGCCCTCCTTCGAGGAGCAGTTACCCGCAACACCACCGCCGTACGAAGGTGCGGCTTGAGGATGGTGAAGATGTGCTGGAGGAAATTGGGCTGCTTGTTGCTCACACTCGCTCAAGATTGACCAAGTGGAGTGGGAAAGAAAAACTTTTGTGTCATTTGCGCGCCTTTGTGGCTATTAAATCGGCGGCGTGAAACCATTGACGAATTATACCTGCAAGTTGACCGATGAACAGGCGGCGACCTTGAAGTCGTGCCTGGAAGCGCGTCATTATAAATTTCGTGAAGTTCCTTACGCGCGGTTCGCAGGCGACAAGGAAAAGACGACCGTGGTTTTCTACGACAGCGGCAAGCTCGTCGTGCAAGGCAAGGGCACGCAGGAGTTTGTTGAGTTCGTGCTCGAGCCGGAGGTGTTGAAACAAGCGAGGCTGGGATACGAGGCGGTATTGAATCCAGATTTGTTGCTGCCGCGCATCGGTGTGGACGAAAGCGGCAAGGGCGATTTCTTCGGGCCGATGTGCGTGGCAGGTGTTTACGTGAACGAGGCAGTCATCAACACTTGGAAGGACGCGGGCGTGCGCGACTCGAAGAATATTTCGAGCGACAAGAAGATTTCCGACCTCGCGAAGTTGATCCGCGAGACGCCGGGTTGTGTGACGACCGTTGTGCCGATCGGCAACGAGGCTTACAACCGGCTCTATGCGAAAATGAAAAGTGTGAACACGGTGCTGGCGTGGGGACACGCGCGCGTGATCGAAAATCTGATGGGCCAGCAGCATAGGATGAAGCCGGCGCCGGTTCGCGCAATCAGCGATCAGTTTGCGTCGAGCAAGAGCGTCATCGAAAAGGCGCTGATGTTCATGGGCAAGAAACTGGAGTTGGTGCAGCGTCACAAGGCGGAGGAAGATCTCGCGGTGGCGGCGGCTTCGATTCTGGCACGGTATGAATTTGTGAAACGGTTGGCCGCGCTTGGAAAACCTTACTCGGTGGAATTCCCCAAGGGCGCGGGTAGTGCGGTGGACACCATTGCAAAGGAATTTGTTTCTGCGCACGGATCCGAGTTGCTGGCGAAAGTGGCTAAAATGCACTTCCGCACGTCGTTCCGCGCGCGCAACCTGCCGGAACCGCCGAAAAAGGAGTGGAAACGGGCTGTTTCCGCTGGCAAAGCCGGGGGCTAAAATAAGTTAAAAACTCGTTGACACCATCGCGGGCGTTTCCTATTTTCATGGCCGTTCTGGGCAGAACAAAGACGAAAGTGACCAGCCCTTCAACCTTTTCGATAGGAAGAGATGACGGGAATGGTTTTTTGTCGTTTTTGGCAATTGGGTTGAAAGAGCAGTTGTAATTGCCCATGTAGCTCAGTTGGCAGAGCGCGTCCTTGGTAAGGACGAGGTCATCAGTTCAACCCTGATCATGGGCTCCATAGTAGCAGCAGTTTTGTTCGCAGCACAAAATAACTAAACAGATCAACGCAGGAGAATAAAATGGCAAAAGAGCAATTTCAACGGACGAAACCTCACGTGAACGTCGGCACGATTGGTCACATTGACCACGGCAAGTCCACCCTGACCGCCGCCATCGTTGAGGTGCAGGCGAAGAAAGGATTGGCAACGCCCATTTCCTACGCCGACATCACCAAAGGCGGCACGGTGCGCGACGAAACCAAAACGGTGACCATCGCCGTATCGCACGTCGAGTATCAGAGTGACAAGCGTCATTACGCGCACATTGACTGCCCGGGCCATGCTGACTTCATCAAGAACATGATCACGGGCGCGGCGCAGATGGACGGCGCCATCCTCGTGGTGGATGCCTCCGAAGGGCCAATGCCTCAAACCAAGGAGCACGTGCTGCTGGCACGCCAGGTCGGGGTGCCGGCCATTGTGGTTTACCTGAACAAGGTTGACCTCGTGGATGACAAGGAGTTGGTGGAACTGGTGGAAATGGAAATCCGCGATCTGCTGACCAAGTATGAATTCCCCGGCGCTAAGACGCCGGTCATCCGCGGCAGCGCGAAGAAGGCGTTGGCGCACGATCCCGAAGCGTCGAAGTCCATTCAGGAACTGCTGGATGCGGTGGACGCATTCATTCCGCTGCCGACACGCGAAGTGGATAAACCGTTCCTGATGTGCATCGAAGACGTGTTTAACATTGAAGGTCGCGGGACGGTGGTGACCGGGCGCGTGGAACGCGGCGTGTTGGAACGCATGTCCGACGTCGAAATCGTCGGTCTCAAAGAGACGCGCAAGACGGTGGCGACGGATATTGAAATGTTCCGCAAGCTGCTGGACAAGGCGAATGCGGGCGACAACGTGGGTGTGCTCCTGCGCGGCACCAAGAAGGACGAAGTCGAACGCGGCATGGTGCTGGCGAAACCCGGCTCGATTACGCCGCATACCAAGTTCAAGGCTGAAGTCTATGTGTTGTCGAAGGAAGAAGGCGGCCGCCACACCCCGTTCTTCACGAATTACCGCCCGCAATTCTATTTCCGCACCACGGACGTGACCGGCACGGTCACGCTCGCGCAGGGGGTTGAAATGGTGATGCCGGGTGATAATGTTTCTGTGGAAATAAACGTGATCGCGCCGGTCGCAATGGAGAAGGGCCAGCGTTTCGCAATCCGCGAAGGTGGCCGCACGATTGGCGCAGGCCGTGTCAGCGAAGTCCTCGCATAACCGAATTAAGAGCATTGGAGCGCGGGGGAGAAATCCCCCAACTCCTATTTCGTCTGGTTCAACATGAACATCACACGACGGCTGAGTAGGGCGTTAGCTCAATTGGTAGAGTAGCGGTCTCCAAAACCGTTGGTTGGGGGTTCGACTCCCTCACGCCCTGCCAAACATTTCGGAGAGGTGGCAGAGCGGTCTATTGCGGCGGTCTTGAAAACCGCTTTCCGCGCAAGCGGAACGGGGGTTCGAATCCCTCCCTCTCCGCCAGGAATTTGTGAACGAATTGACAAAAATATTGGTGTGGGTCGCGGTCGTCGGGGCGGTCTTTGCCTTTCTTTGGTGGCAGGGACATCTCCAGCGCATTGCCACGTACGTGCAGCAAACGCGCGAGGAGTTGAAAAAATGCACGTGGCCGACCTGGGACGAATTGAAAGGCTCAACCGTCGTGGTTTCGATTTCGATCGGCATTCTGGGCGCTTTTACCGTTGGCGCAGATTTCGTATTCAACTTCCTTTTTCTCAGGCTCTGACAATGCGAAGCCAGTGGTTTGTCATTCATACTCTCTCGGGCCAGGAGCAAAAGGTCAAAGAGAGCATCGAGAAGCGCATCAAAGCCGAAGAGATGCAGGATTGCGTGAAAGAGGTCCTCGTACCCATGGAGAAAGTGGTCGAGGTGCGCAACCAGAAGAAAACGGTTTCGACCCGCAAACTGTGGCCGGGCTACGTGTTCATTGACATGGCACTGCTGGATGAAGACAAACGCATCATCGAGAAGTCGTGGTATTTCATCAAGGAAACACAGGGTGTCATCGGTTTCGTTGGCGGCGAACCGCCCGTGCCGACGCCGGCGGAGGAAGTCGAGCAAATCAAGGCCCGCATCTCGGCGTCCGAAGAAACCGAGCGGCCCAAGGTCAGCTTTGACGTGGGCGAAACCGTAAAGATCAACAACGGGCCGTTCCTGAATTTCAGCGGCGTGATCGAAGAAGTGGACCCCGAACGCGGCAAGCTCAAGGTCACGGTCAATATTTTCGGGCGCAATACCCCGGTGGAGTTGGAATACTGGCAGGTGGAAAAGGGTTAAGTCGGGCTGCGTATTGCGTGTTGCGTCAAGAATTGTTCGGACGCCACCGCATTACTTGACGCAACACGCAATACGGAACACGTGAATTTATATGGCGAAGAAAATTGTCGGACAGATTAAATTGCAGATTCCCGCCGGGCAGGCGAACCCCGCCCCGCCGGTCGGCCCCGCATTGGGCCAGCACGGCGTGAACATCATGGGCTTCTGCAAGGAATTCAACGCCGTCACCAAGGGCGACGCGGGCCTCGTGATTCCCGTCGTCATCACGGTATATCAGGACAAATCGTTCACGTTCATCACCAAGTCGCCGCCGGCCTCGATCCTGTTGAAAAAAGCCGCTGGCATCACTGCCGGCTCGGCCACGCCCAACAAAGACAAAGTCGGCAAGGTCAACCGCAAGCAGATCATGGACATCGTGAAAATGAAATCGAAGGATTTGAACGCGACCTCCGACGAAGCCGCGTTCCGGGTCGTCGCCGGCACGGCCCGCAGCATGGGAATTGAAGTCGTCGAATAACCCAACCGCGGGAGAGCCCCGACACGTTGGGACTCGCTTGCACCGCTCATAACAATGCCAAGCAAACGATACAAAAAAGCGCTCGAAGTCGTGGATGGTAAAAAAGCCTATCCGCTCAAGGACGCCGTGGGCGTTCTCGCAAAGTTCCCGAAAGCGAAATTCAACGAAACCATTGACCTCGCGTTCCGCCTCGGCGTGGACCCGAAGCAATCCGACCAGATGGTGCGCGGCACCGTACCCCTGCCCCACGGCAGTGGCAAGACCGTGCGCGTGCTCGTTTTCGCCAAGAGCGGCGCGGCGGCGGAAGCGGCCAAGGCCGCCGGCGCCGAATACGTCGGTTATGAAGACATGATCAAGAAGTGCCAGGACGGCTGGTCCGATTTCGACGTGGCCGTAGCCACGCCGGAAGCGATGGCCGAGGTGCGCAAGCTGGGCAAGGTTCTCGGCCCGCGCGGCCTCATGCCCAATCCGAAGACCGGCACCGTGACCGACGACACCGCCAAGGCCGTGAAGGAAGTCAAAGCCGGCCGCGTCGAGTTCAAAGTGGACAAGGCTGGCAACGTCCATGTGATGGTCGGCAAGTTGTCGTTCACCGCCACGCAGATTGAAGAAAACGCCCGCGCCGTGATTGACGCCGTGGCCAAGGCCAAACCTCACAGCGCCAAGGGCACCTACATTTGCTCCTGCACCCTCTCGGCCACGATGAGCCCGCCAGTGCGGGTGGACGTGAAGGAATTCGCGGCCCATTAACCGAAAAACTTTTACGAACCATGCGCGCTGAAAAGAAAACGCTGACCAAAGAATATCTCGCCCGGTTGAACGCCTCGCCGTTCTTCATCGTGGTGAACTACCAGGGCCTGAAGGTGGGCCAACTGACCGAACTGCGTAAGCGGCTGAACAAGGCCGGGGCGCAGATGCTTGTCGTCAAGAACTCCATTTTCCGCATCGCCGCCCAGGAAGCCGGCGTCGGCGATTTGAACGGCTCGCTTGGTGGCCAGATCGCGGTCGTCACCGGGCAGAAAGACATTTCTGTGGCCGCCAAGGTCGTCAAAACCTTCGGCGCGCAGTTCGACCGGCTGAAAGTGAAGTTCGGCTACCTGAACAACCAGCGAATGGCCGAGGCGGACATCATGACGCTGGCGGATTTGCCCAGCTTGGAAGCGCTGCGAGGCAAATTCCTTGGCGTGCTTAACGCGCCGGCCACGAAACTCGTCGTGCTGCTCAATACGCCGGCGACGCAACTCGCGCGCGTGCTTCAGGCCAAGGTTGACAGAGAAGCGAAAGTCGAAGCGGTATGAACGCCGTCCCCGGAACGCG
This sequence comes from Verrucomicrobiota bacterium, assembly GCA_025457745.1. Taxonomy (GTDB): domain Bacteria; phylum Verrucomicrobiota; class Verrucomicrobiia; order Limisphaerales; family JADLHS01; genus JALOTT01. Next base: position 1,431 of record JALOTT010000092.1, on the reverse strand, counting down.
GGCTTCAGCCCGCTTCACCGGACGAGCATAAACAATTTCGGTCTGCCGATTGGCTGACCGAAGCAAACAAACAACAACGTAAATCGTCGGTTCGCAGGCCGTGAACTGAAATCATCCGTGGCCGCGGGTGACGACGAGACGAACAGAAAGGCAGACAGGTAATCGTATGGCAGACATCGTAAATCTCGTGGAAGAACTGAGCAAACTCACGGTCTTGGAAACCGCTGATTTGGTCAAACAATTGGAAACCAAGTGGGGCGTCACTGCCGCCGCACCGGTCGCGGTCGCGGCTGCCGGCCCTGCCGCCGCCGCCCCGGCCGCTGAAGCGAAGACCACATTTGATGTGATTCTCGTCTCGGCCCCGCCGGACAAGAAGATCTCCGTCATCAAAGCCGTGCGCGAAGTCAAAGCCGGCTTGGGATTGGCTGAAGCCAAGGCGCTGGTTGAGGGCGCGCCCAAGCCCGTGCTTGAAGGCGCTCCAAAGGCCGACGCCGATGCCGCCAAGAAGAAGCTGGAAGAAGCGGGCGGCAAGGTCGAAGTAAAGTGACCGGTGGAACTTTGGGGCGGCGCCGGTTGGCGCCGCCCCGTTTTCCCCCAGTTGAATTTCAGATTAAACAGCAGATAAACAGCAGGACCTCGAAAGTTTTCGGGGGTTGGAAGTTGGCAGGTTTGCGGTTGACCCCGACACCGGTGTCGGGGTTGAACGCCGCATCCCTGCCCCGTGTCGTTTGTGGAAAACCGACGGTTCGACTCTAGGGTTGGCCGCTCAAAAAAAGTCACTATGCCATCGCAAGCAACTGAAGAACGTATCAATTTCGGTAAGATCAAAGAAATCATCGCCCCGCCCAACTTGATCGAATTGCAGACCAATTCGTACAGCGAATTCCTCCAGGCGGACGTGCCCCAGTCCAAGCGCAAGAGCCTTGGTCTGCAGGCCGTTTTCACCGAAGTCTTTCCCATCGAAAGCTACGATGGGAAGTGCAAGCTGGACTTCCATTCCTACGAAATTGGCGCGCCGAAGCTTGACTGGCTCGAATGTCTGCGCGAGGGCCTGACTTACGGCGCGCCGCTGTACGTCACCTTCCTGCTCAAGGACGAAAAGGGCAGCAAGGAAGAGAAGGTTTTCATGGGCGAACTGCCGCTGATGACGCCGCAAGGCACGTTCGTCATCAACGGCGCCGAGCGCGTCATCGTCAGCCAACTGCATCGGTCGCCCGGCCTGGCCTTCGAAGCCACACAACACGCCAACGGGAAGATGCTGCACAGCTTCCGCATCATTCCGGATCGCGGATCCTGGTACGAGGCCGCGTTCGATACCAGCGACCTGCTTTACGTTTATCTGGACCGCAAAAAGCGCCGCCGAAAATTCCTCACCACGACGTTCTTTCGCGCGTTGGCCTTTCTCGACGAGGAGAAGAAGCGCGGGACCGG
>JALOTT010000091.1 GCA_025457745.1 Verrucomicrobiota bacterium | reverse complement strand
GCGGTCTTTGTCTTGCGCCAGTTCGTTTACGCCCTGGCGATTGATGTAAGGCGGCAACGGAACTTCACCGAGTTCATCGAGCACATCGAGAATGTTGCGCAAGCCGTCGAATCGCAGGCGACGATGTCCCGCGTCGTTGGTTTCGACGACGGTGGCCTTGATATTGCCGGTTGCCGATTGCCGATTGCCGATTTGAATCTGAGTTCCGATGCGGGCGCGCTTGCCCGGCTTGAGCATGGCCCACCAATCGTTGGCCTCATTTTCTTCGAGCAACAACATTTCAAACGCGCCGCCAGTCTTCGCGTTTACGCCGTGCAGTCTGGCCGGGATCACCCGCGAATTGTTCAGCACGAGCACATCGCCCGCGCGAAGAAACTCCAGCAGGTCGCGAAAGCGCCGATGCCCGACCCGCCCCTTGTCGCGATGCAACACGAGCAAGCGCGATTGGTCGCGTTGCGGCGCGGGTTGTTGCGCGATCAGCGCTGGCGGCAAATCAAAATCGAAATCGGCGGTTCGCATTTCAGCGTCAGCGTATCAGCCGGCTTTTTGGGTAACAACGAAACGCGGCACGCTTGGCAGCCTCTGGAGAAGGAACGGATTTTCGAGTTATTAACCGTCTCATGGGAAAGGCGACTTATGCGAAAAACCCTGTAATTAGGGCAGTTTCTTGCGCTACCGGCGATAAGTCTTGGCGGCTGTGAATAACTTCTTAATAATTTATGAGAATTCTCGTTGACACTAGTGGCGTGAAGTGTTTAATAATGGGGCGTTGTGGGGGAGATGGGCCGCACGCAACTCCTCAGTGAATAAGATGCCAGACAACGGAACAACTGAGCAGATTTACTATAATGCGCTCTATCGCCATGGAGTGGATGTGAAGCGGCGCGTCCAAGTTCCTTCCAAGTGGCGGCCCACGACACCTGGCACCGAACTGACGTTGATCGTTTGGCCGAAATACGAAGTCGGTCCGTGCCTGCGCGTGCTGCCGCCCAAAGAAATGGCAGAACTGATGCACGCGCTCGACGCGATGCCCAACGACGACAAGAACAAAACCATTTTGAAACGCATCATCGGCAGTGAGTCGGTGCAGGTGACCCTCGACAAGGCGGGCCGGATTTGTTTGCCGGAGGAAATGGCCGACGCGGCGGGAATCAAGAATGAAGCGGTGCTCGTCGGGTTGCTCGACCGGTTCGAGATTTGGAACCCGGCGCGCCACGAGAAAATCAAAGCGACGGACGCCGTCATGGCGCACGAAGCTTTCAAACTCATGGAATGACGATGAGCTTGGGACGATTACTTGTAGCCGGGAAAAGTCTGGTGGGCATGCGCGATGGTGCGGGCCGTTACCAGGTCAACAAATACGTCGCGCTCCCCAAATTTATTTCACCGCGCAATCCATTCGCGGCGACAGCAAAACCGGAAGCGCCGCCGTTGGGCGCGGAGATGTCGGCGAAAGATCGCAAGGAGAAAGCGGTCGTCGCCACGGCGAACAGCGATCCTGGCGCGGTTGGAAAAAAAGATTTCCAAGTTGCAATGGGCGTACGGGCGGCGCGCTGGATTAGCGAGTGGGGCGAAAAGCTAAATCCATTGCCGCGTTTGGCGAAGCGGCCGAGGCCGGTCAAGTTAGCGGTGCCGCGTCTAACGAAAGCGCCCGTTCAATCCGAGCTGTCTCTGGACAAGATTCAAGTGGTGCGAAATGACCTGAGCGACGCGGATTTTGAAGTGGTGCCGGCGAAAACGCCGGTCGCCGTCTCGCCCGGGCCAACGGCCTTGGCATCGCAAGCGAGATTTGAACCGGCGGGCAGCCCGTGGAACCGAGTTACCACGCGGATTTTCGGTGTGGGCCAAACGTGATTTGGGAGCCGCTGCGCAGTGCCCGACTTCATCCACAAGCCGGTGATGGTGGCGGAAGTGTTGGATGCGCTGAGGCCGAGAGCGGGCGGGCGTTACGCCGACGGCACGGTCGGCGGGGGTGGGCACGCGGCGGCAGTCTTGGCGGGGAGTTGGCCGGATGGACGGTTGTCCGGGTGTGATCGAGATGGCGACGCGGTGGAAGCGGCGCGGGCGCGGCTGGCGGAGTTCGCGGGGCGGTTTGAACTGCGCCATGAGAATTTTGCCGGAATGGCCGGTTGGATTCCGGCGAATAGTTGCGACGGGATGCTGCTGGATTTGGGTGTGAGTTCGCCGCAACTGGACGTGGCGGAACGCGGGTTCAGTTTCCAGCAGGACGGGCCGTTGGATATGCGGATGGACGCGCGGCAGGCGTTGACGGCGGCGGAACTGGTGAACAGCGCGAGCGCCGAAGAACTGGCGAAGATTTTTTGGGAATTGGGCGACGAACGGGATTCGCGGCGGTTTGCGAGAGCGATGGTGCATGACCGTGAGCAGCGACCCTTCAGGACGACGCGGCAGTTGGCGGAGTTGATTGAGCGGTTATCGCCGCGCGCGGGCCGGAAGACACATCCGGCCACGAAAGTGTTCCAGGCCCTGCGCCTGGCGGTGAATGACGAGTTGAGTTCTTTGAAACGCGGGTTGGATGCAGCGTGGACGATTCTCAAGCCGGGCAGCCGGTTGGCCGTCATCACCTTCCACTCGTTGGAAGATCGGCTGGTGAAAGAATTCGGGCGGGCGCGGACGCGCGACTACACGTTTCCGGGAGGAACCGACGTGCCAGAGTTGCGCGTGCCGCGCACGCCTGAAGCGGTCTGGGTGACCCGCAAGGCAATCAAACCCGGCGCGGCGGAACTGGCGGCAAATCCGCGCAGTCGCAGCGCCCAATTGCGTGTGCTGGAGAAGCGATGAAACAAACGGGCGAATGGAATGGTGGAACCTTGGAGTGGTGGAAGAAATCATCACGCCATCACTCCAAGACGCCATCACCCCATTATTGAAAATGGCAAAAAATCGAAAACATCAGTCGGCGGGGATCCGGTTCGGTCCGGCGCTCAAGGCGTTTCTGCTTTGCGCGCTGATCGGCGGGTTGGGCGTGGGATACGTCTGGCAAAAAAGCCAGATCAACGAGTTGGGCCAGCAAATCTCAAAGCGCGAACGCAACCTCGCCCAGTTGCGGGACCAAAACAAAAAACTGCGCGACCAACTGGCGATGCTGCGGTCGCCCGCGAAACTCGACCAGCGCCTGCGCGAGTTGAACCTGGGGTTGGGCCCGCCGCAGGCGTCGCAGATCTGGTGCGTAGCCGAACCGGCGGACTGGGCCTCCGCGAAGGGTGAACCGGCGCGGCAACTCATCGCGCAGCAAGCCCGTGGACCGATGTATCCCTGAGAGATATGAAACAATTTTTACCACCGCTCATGACGCCATTGGTTGAGGAACCGATCGCCATGAGCGGCTGGTAACTTTTACGATGGCCAAGCGCCTGCAATATCGCCGGCTGCTGTTCCTGGCAGTTCTGCTGGGAGCGGCCTTTGCCGGCCTTGGTTACCGGCTTGTGGATTTGCAGGTGTTGCGCCACGAGGAACTGCGCCTCAAGGCAGCGCAAAACACCCAGCGCGAAATTTTCCGCGAGCCGCGACGGGGCGACGTTCTCGATGCCAAGGGAAATCTCCTGGCGACGAGCGTCTTTGTGAAAACCGTCTGCGCCGACCCGGTGCTCGTCGGCAATCGCCAGGCAGACGTGGCGCACGTGCTCGCGCCACTACTGCAAATGAGCGAAAGCGACCTTGGCCAGCGCCTGCTCCCGCGCCGGCGCCAAAACGGAACGGGCGAAACCGCCACGAATCGCTACGTGGTCCTCAAACGCAAAGTTCCCGTCGAGACGTGGGAAAAAATCCAGGCCGGGATGAGCCGGCTTTCCTTCGGCGTGAACGAGAAGGGCTTGCGCCCGTCACAACGGTTGTTTTTCCGCGACCTGCGGGCCAAGGCGGTTTTCGCCGACCCGGTGGACGACCAGCAGCGCGTTTATCCCAACCAATCGCTCGCCGCGCATGTGCTCGGTTTCGTGGGCATGGACGAGCGCGAGGTGGGCGGCACGCATGTGCTCGAAACCAGCGGCAAGGAAGGCATTGAATTTTCGCTCAACTCCAAACTCAGCGGCGTGCGCGGCTGGCGGGTGACGGAAAAGGACCGCCGGGGTCGCGAGTTGGTGGCGCTCCGCGATCAGGACGTTGAGCCACGCGACGGCCTCAACGTCGTGCTCACGCTTGATTCGGTGGTCCAGCATCTCGTCGAGTCAGCGCTGGCCGAAGCGATGGAGCGGCACACGCCCCTCAGCATTTCGGGAATCGTCGTTCGTCCGCGTACCGGCGAAATCCTCGCCCTGGCTACGCTGCCGGACTTCGATCCCAATACCCCCGGCTCCGCCACCCCGGACATGCGACGCAACCGCGTCATCGCGGACGTGATGGAGCCGGGTTCAACTTTCAAAATCGTCGTCGTTTCCGGCGCGTTGAACGACCGCGCGGTGACGCTGGCCGACGCGTTTGATTGCGAGCACGGGCATTTTGCGTATGCGGGCCGGGTGTTGCACGACCACGAATCCTATGGCGTGCTCTCGGTGCAAAACATCATCACGAAATCGTCCAACATCGGCGCGGCGAAAATCGGCATCCGGCTCGGCCAAAACCGGCTTTACGACTACATCCGCGAATACGGCTTTGGCGACCGCACCGGCATCCAGTTGCCGGGCGAAGTCGGCGGCATCCTCCATCCCACGAAGGAGTGGACGAAAGTTTCCATCGCGCAAATCCCGATGGGTCACGGGGTGGCCGTGACACGCCTGCAAATGATGATGGCCATGTGCGCCATCGCCAACCGTGGCGTGCTCATGCGTCCCTTATTGATGGACCGTTTCGAAGATCGCGAGGGCCGCGTCGTACAAAAGTTTTACCCGCAGGCGGTGCGTCAGATCCTTTCCGAGCCGGCGGCGAAGTTGATGGTCGCTGCGCTCAAAACCGTCGTCTCGCCCGACGGCACCGCGCCGAAAGCCGCGTTGGAACATTACTCGGTGGCGGGCAAGACCGGCACGGCGCAGAAGGCCGGCGCGGGCGGTTACCTGCCCGGCAAATACGTTTCGTCGTTCATGGGATTTTTTCCGGCGGAAAATCCGGAACTTTGCATTTCGATTGTGATGGATGAACCGAAACAAGGTTATTACGGCGGGCAGATCGCGGCGCCGGTCTTCAAGCAAATCGCCGAGCGCGCGGCCAACTACCTGAACATCCGGCCCGACCTGATTGACAATGAACCTGACGCATCAAATTCCATCGCCACCGCGCCCGACCGCCGTCCGGTCAAATCGGTTTCGGCGCGAACGTTGACCAACCCATGAAACCCCAGCTCACTTATGAATACCACCATCATATCGCATCGCATGTTCGTGGCGGCCCTGACCAGCGACGGTCAATCGCCGGGTAAACAACCGACCGCCGGGCGCGACTTCGCGACGAACGGCGCGGCCAGAAACGGCGTGGCCGAGCCCTCGCCGGAAACCCTCGCGGCCCTGGCGGCGCGGTCGTGGGTTAATTGGCCCTTCGGCGGCCAATTTGAAGAGCGGGCGGTGTCATGAGCGATTCGTCACGACCCCAATTGTTGGGCATGCTCGCGGGACTTTTTCTCGCGACCGGCTTGGTTTTGTCCTCGATGCTGGCCACGACGGCGTGGTTGAAGGTCAAGAACACGCAGTTCGTCACCGTGAAGGGTTCGGCGCGAAAGAATATCCGGTCGGACCTGGTGATCTGGAAAGGTTCGTTCACGACCCAGGCGGCAACGTTGTTGGCGGCGCAGCGAAATTTGAAGAGCGACGCGGATAAAGTGGCGGGATTTCTCCGCGCCCGCGGCGCCACGAACATTCTTTTTACGCCGATTACGATAGAAGAAGTGAAAGGCAGCCTGAACACGAACGGCCTGACGCAGCAACAGATTTTGGGCTATCGCCTGACGCAAACGGTGCGGGTCGAGTCGGCGGACGTCGAGCGAACCGCATTGCTTGATCGCGAATCCGCCGGCCTGGTCGAGGCGGGAGTTCTGTTCACAGCCCAACCGCCGGAACTGATTTATACGAAAGCGGGCGAGGCCAAGATCGAGATGCTGGGCGAAGCGACGAAAGACGCGCGGGTTCGCGCCGAACAAATCGCAGCGCAAGGCGGGCGCGGCATCGCGCGGTTGCACACCGCCGACATGGGCGTGATTCAAATTGCGCCCATTTACAGTGGTCAAACCAGTTGGGAGGGTATGAACGATGTTTCCTCGCTGGACAAAACCATCACGGCCGTCGTCACGGCCACGTTTGCTTTGAAGTGAAAAGTGGAAACGCGCGATTTAGCTTTTGTCGTTACGGCCTGCGCCGGGGAACTGGTGAAGGGTGCCCGGAAAACTGCGATCCGTCGCGTCTGCACCGATTCGCGCGCGGCCCAGGCCGGCGACTTGTTCTTTGCCTTGTCGGGCGAGCGTTTCGACGGTCACAACTTCCTCGCCGAAGTTGCGAAGCAGGGCGCGGGCGCCGTGGTGATTGAACGTGGTCGCAAGCCGGCGAAGCTGCCGGCGTGCGCCGTGGTCGTCGTGGACCACACACGGCAGGCGTTGGGGCGGTTGGGCGTGGCGCATAGAAAAGATTTCGCGCTGCCGATGATCGCCGTGGGCGGCTCGAACGGCAAAACGACGACGAAGGAACTCATCGCCGCCGTGTTGCGCCAGAAACTCGCGACGCTGTGGAGCGAAGCCAGTTTCAACAACGACATCGGCGTGCCGCTGACGTTATTGCGCCTGGAAAAGTCGCATCAGGCCGCCGTGCTGGAAGTCGGTACGAACCATCCGGGCGAACTCGCGCCGCTGGTGCAAATGGTTCAGCCGGATTTCGGCGTGATCACGAACATCGCGCGCGAGCATTTGGAATTTTTCGGCGACGTGGCGGGGGTGGCGGATGAGGAAGGCAAGTTGGCCGAGTTGCTGCCCGCCGACGGCAGGTTGTTCGTGAGCGGCGACAACGAATGGACGGAGCGCATCGCCGGGCGCACACCGGCACGGGTCGTGCGGGTTGGCTTTAACGACGGCAATGATTGGCGCGCGCGCACGGTGCGACCGGACACGAAGGGTGTGACGTTTGGCGTGGACGCGCCGAAGGCGGAGTTGATCGGCGAGTATCGGATCAATTTGCTCGGGCGGCATCAGGTTATGAACGCGCTCTTTGCCATTGCGATTGGGGCGGAACTGGGACTGGGCCGCGAGGAAATCCTGCGCGGTTTGGCCGAGTGCCCGCCGGCGAAAATGCGCCTGCAGTTTTACGAAGCGGGCGGCATGCGGGTGCTGGACGATGCCTACAACGCCAACGCCGACTCGATGGCTGCCGCGCTGGAGACGTTGAAAGAGTTGCCCTGCAAAGGCCGGCGCGTGGCGCTGTTGGGCGACATGGCCGAGTTGGGCGCGCACAGCGAAGCGGCGCACGCCGAGGTTGGACGCCGCGCGGCGGAAACGGGCGTTGGCCAGTTGTTCGCCATTGGCAAGATGGCGTCCGTGATGGCGCAGGGCGCGCGCGACGCGGGCTTGAACCGCGTGATGGAATTCGCGGACGTGGAAGTCGCCGCCGCCGCGCTGAAAACTTTTTTGAAAACCGGCGACGTGATTTTGCTGAAAGCCTCGCGCGCGACGCGCTTGGAGCGCATCGCCGATGTGTTGCGCGCGGGTGAAAACGGGAAGAAGCATTGAATGTTTTACTACCTGAGCCAGTGGTTGCTGAATTTGACGGCGGGGACGCCTTGGGCGGAGACGTTCTCGCCGCTCCGGCTGTTCCGCTACATCACGTTCCGCAGCGCGGGCGCGGCGATCACGGCGCTGGCCTTGAGCTGGTGGCTCGGGCCGAAAGTCATCACGTGGCTCAAGCAATTCAAGTTCGACCAGGATTACGCGGACAAAGCCGAGGAAACCGGCGATCTCGCGGCGCGCGTGCTCAGCAAGAAAGGCACGCCGACGATGGGCGGAATCCTCATCATCATGGTGTTGACTCTGACGACGCTGTTGTGGGCGCAATGGAACACGCTGATTCAACTCACGCTGCTATCGGTCCTCGTGCTGACGGCGCTGGGATTTTACGACGACTACGCCAAGATCACCAAGCAGAGCGGCGGTGGCGCAACCGCACGGGTCAAGCTCATCGTGCAAATCATCCTGGCGTTGTTCGTGGCGCTTTACCTGTGGAAGCTGCCCGTGACCAGCGAACTTCGGATTCCAGAGAACAAGACGGCGATCACCAGCAATCTTGTCAGTGTCATGATGGTGCCGTTCTACAAGTATCCGATTCATGCGGGAGTGGTCGTGGGCCTGCTGTTGATCGCCTTCGCCGTCGTTGGCAGTTCAAACGCGGTGAACCTGACCGACGGGCTGGATGGCCTCGCCATCGGCTGCACGCTCATCGTGTCGCTGGTTTTTTTGGTGCTGACTTACGTGTCGGGCCACGCGGAGATTTCAAAATATTTGCAGGTTCCGCACGTCATCGGCGCGGGCGAACTCACCGTGTTCTGCGCCGCGATGATGGGCGCGGGGATGGGTTTCCTGTGGTTCAACTGTCATCCGGCGCAAATGTTCATGGGCGATACCGGCTCGCTCGCGCTGGGGGGCGCTCTGGGCATCGTGGCGGTGCTGATTCATCAGCCGTTCGTGCTGGTGATTGCGGGCGGTGTGTTTGTGATGGAAGCCGCCTCGGTGATTTTGCAGCGTGGCTGGTTTCGCTACACCCGGCGGCGCACGGGTACGGGCCGGAGAATCTTTCTGATGGCGCCAATTCACCATCACTTCGAGAAGAAGGGTTGGTACGAATCGCAGGTGGTGACGCGGTTTTACATTTTGTGCGCGCTGTTCGCGGTGATTGCGATTAGCACGCTGAAGATCAGGTAGCGCGATGTTAACCTTGTTGAACAACAAGATTCTGGTTGCCGCCTCAAATGGCCGCTGGCGCGGCGTGTTTTTCCCTTGCGCGGCGAGTGGTTCGTCGCTAAAACCATGCCCGGAAGCGGCGAAATACTTGGTCGCCGACAACGCGATCTGGGTTTCATCCGCTTTTTCAAGCTTCGCCTTGTTTCGAAACGTTATGCAAAACGGCGAATGGTTTGGGGCAGCAAAGAAAACAACCCGTAGGGGTGCGCCGGGCGGCGACCCCAACATAAACGACAATTTGCGACCGGACTCAAATGCACATCGGAAGTCACCCGCAGAATTTGCCCTGGAGTTTTTTGAGGGAAAACTCCGGAGCAACAACCTCCAACCCAACCTCAATGAAAGGACGCGAATCGCGCCAACCCCATGAATAATCCAAGTCCGCTTGTTCCCCAAGGCTCACTGATTGAGCAGAAAAACAACAGCCGCTCACGCGTGAAGGTAGCTTTCTTCTGTGTCGTCGGCATCCACGTCGTCGGCTTGATGGTCTTGCTCATGCAGGGCTGCAAGCGCGAGCAAGTCCCGCCGCCGGTGGACACCACCATGCCGGCGATGACGGATACAAACCTGCCGCCCGTGGACACCAACCCGCCACCGGTCGCAGTCGCAACGAACGTTCCCCCGCCGCCCTATTCCGAGCCGGTGCCGCCCGCGCCTGGGGTTCAGGAATACATCATCCAGAAGGGCGACTCGTTCTACACCATCGGCAAGAAACTCCATGTGCCGACAAAGGCAATTCAGGACGCCAACCCGAACGTGAATCCAAGCAAGCTGCAAATCGGGCAGAAGATCGTAATTCCCGCTGCGGCGGCTGCGCCGGTTGCCGATGGGATTGCGCCCGGTGTGGCAATTCCCGCCGTGGCCGGAGGTGGCGGCCAACCCTACGTCGTCAAGTCTGGCGACACGCTGACCCGGATCGCCTCGCAACATGGCACCACCGTCAAAGCGTTGCGCGCCGCGAATAACTTGAAGACCGACAAGATTAAAGTGGGCGACAAACTGGCCATTCCCCACAGAGCCGCCGCTGCGGCCCCGGCGCCGGTTGAAACGATGCCCGTTCCGCCGCCCGTGTCCGCGCCGGCGCCGACCCCCGCGCCGCCGGGACAGTAAAATTCGCCTCGGACGCCGGGCCACCTCAGCCCGGCGTTCGGGTTTTGACTCCCGCCATGAAAGTCGCCGTCACCACTCTGGCTTGCTGCGTCGCCGCCCTGCTCGCAATGGGCATGGTGATGCTCTACAGCTCGAGCATGTCGCAGGTGGGCGCGAATTATCTCAAGCCGCAACTTGTGTGGTGCGCACTTGGACTGATCGCTGGCGGGGTGATGGCAACGCTCAATTATCGTTGGCTGGAAAAGCTGGCGCTGCCCATCTTTGGACTGGCGGTGGTGCTGCTTGCGCTGGTGCTGGTGTTCGGGGTGAGAGTGAATGGCGCAAGACGCTGGCTGGAGTTTGGAATTCGCTTCCAGCCGTCCGAGCTCGCGAAGCTGGCATTGATCGTCGCGCTCGCCTGGTATGGCGCGCGTTTTCGTCGGCACATGGGGTCCTTCTGGCGTGGCATGGTGGTGCCGGCGACGATGGCGGGGGTCGTGCTTGGATTGATTGTCCTTGAACCTGACGTGGGCACGACGCTGTTGCTGGGCGCGGTCTGTTGCATCATCCTGCTGATCGCAGGGATTCAGTTGAAATACTTCCTCCCGCCCGTTCTAATCGCGCTGCTGGGCATCAGCCTTTTCGTTTGGAAGAATCCCACGCGTTCGGATCGCATCTACTCCTGGCTGCACTTGGAGGAGACGAAGATGGACACGGGCCGGCAAGTTTATCAAGCCCGACTGGCGTTCGGTTCGGGTGGTTGGTCCGGGGTCGGGCTTGGCGATGGTCGGCAGAAGCTCGGCTTCATCCCTTTTCATTACACCGACTTTATCCTGCCAGTGATTGGGGAGGAACTCGGTATTATCGCGACGCTCGGGATTGTGGCCGCCTTCGCGGTGATTGTGCTGTGTGGCATCTACATCGCTTGGAACGCGCGGGATGGATTTGGAAGCTTGTGCGCCACGGGCATCGCGTCGCTTATTGGCTTGCAGGCGTTCATCAACATCGCCGTGGTCACCGGCGTGCTGCCCAACAAAGGCCTGCCCCTGCCGTTCATCAGCTTGGGGGGATCGAACTTGACCATGATGCTCGTCTGTGTGGGTTTGCTGGTCAGTGTTGCGCGTGGCGCGCATCTGTCGGAAACGCAAAGCCGTGAGGCGGTGGGCCCTGATGAAATCTCGCCTGCGAATTCTA
>JALOTT010000461.1 GCA_025457745.1 Verrucomicrobiota bacterium | reverse complement strand
CCAATCACTCAGGCAGCTCCCCAACACCCTACTGTGCTTCTCCCATAGATACGGAAGTCGGGCCAAAAGATTCCGCGCTTCCCTCTCGGCAGACAATGTTTCCGTTATTGCCCGTTCCGCTTCCGGCCAGTTCACCGGCTCCATCGCGTCTATCCAATGCCACGGGAACCTTCTTTTTACGGGCTTTTCCTCACGCAACAGGCTCGGGGCAAGACTCACGCCCATTTCTGCCAGCAGACGCAATAACTCGGCTCGCTTGCGAATTTCCCTCGCGGACTTCAGACCCGATCGCAGAACTGCTCTGAAGGCCTCGGAAAATAAATCTACCGAAATTTCGGCAGACTCAATAAAAAAGCAAAGCCGTTCCATCTCGCTGTCTGTGAAACTTGGGATTTGCCTGGCCATTTGACTGACTGCCCATCCGTATTCCCGCTTCCTGGCATCATTCGGGGGCAGTGACGCCAATTCGTCAGCGAGTAGCATTAGTGGCGTCCGACCTGACCAATCTTCCGTTGGTTGACCCTGCCGGATCAGAGCCTCAAGTTCCGTAGCCACGTTCTTTTCAATATTCGAGGTCATTGTTATTTTTGGATCTCTTTCAGTTTTGTGTAAATGTTCTTAAAATTATTTGGGCGATGCACCACTTCTGGCAGGCCGTCAGAATACGTTGACTTACAGGCATCGTGCGGTCTGGTAAAGCCTCCGGGAATCCACTGTTGATAAAGTTCACCGTCAAAAGCAGTTGGTGTGCGAACTCTTCTTGCCTTGCTGTCTGGCATCATATGCCCAAACGCGTAGTGGTCCTCTTTTGGAAAACTTGGCAAACCCAGTCGACAAGGCAGATCACGAACCACAACCCCGCTAAATGGGTCATATGCATCGCGCTCGTTCCTGTAGCTCCACATTACGAATTGCCCAATCAAAGCGTCACCGAGAAGATTTTCAATCTCACTTTGTAGTTTATTCACATCAAAACCAACCCAGTCGGCAAGGTGGCGCAATGTCTTGATTCGGCTAATCTTGGCACATACCCGCAATCGCGCTACAAGTGCAGTCTTGGCGCGTACAGACCCCAATACCTCGTCCCGATTCAGCAGAATAGCGGCCCCCTTCAGTTTATTGGCTCGAAAAAAAGACACCGCATGCTCGCTTATGTCGCCCTTTTTGTGTGTGGCAAGATGTTTTGCAAACTTCTTCTTCAGCCCTCGTGTGAGTGCCTTGTCCTTCTCAAGCTTCGCCCAAAACTCCGGGTGCTTGCGTTTGAACTCTTCCAACCCGTCCGGTGCTTTGGCCTTTGTGCTCATGCGCGCTGCGTCATGGTTTAGCCCCGGCACGAACAAAAGCCAATACTGATTTCAGGACCGCCGCCCCCAACAGCACCGGGACGGCGTTGCCCACCTGCGTGGCCCCGGACATTAAACCGCCCTCAAAAACAAAGTCATCTGGAAAAGTTTGAAACCGCGCCGCGTGCCTGACGGTGATCCCGTGGTTTTTGGTCGGATGCAGAAATCGTCCCTTTGAAGGATTTACACAGGCCGTCGTCATCGTGGGCCCGGGTTTGGCCGGATTGATTCGGCCATAGACGTCCCAATGCCCGTCATGTTCCGTGTGACATTCGAGCGTCCGGTTCGAATGCCGCCGACTGCCGCCGTTACGCGGCGTGCTGGCAAACACCCGCACCAGCTCCGGGGAATGATGCATGTGGACATTATTGGGATCTCCCGCACGCATGGCTTGCTTGAACACATCGCTGGCAGTTCTCCAAGCCGCCAGACCGCTCTCCGTCGCGAACGCAGATGATGGGTCAAAATGCGTCGGCAGCGGCGGCCACTGGGCATCACCTGCATAACCTCTCGTACCAAGGATGAACACCCGCTTCCGATTCTGAGGAACGCCATAGTCCACGGCATTTAGAGTAACGGGTGGCGCGAGTTCATAGCCGGCTTCTTCTGCCAGTCGATAAAGTCGGTGAAGATATGCACTGTGTCTCTCCCGGAGCAAGCCTGGCACGTTCTCGATGACGAACGCTTTGGGTTGAATTACGCGGACGAACTCAATGTAGCGGACCAACAGTGCGTTTCTCGGATCTTTCACGCCCGAATCTTTGAGTCGGTGAATCGAGTAGCCTTGGCACGGTGGTCCGCCCATCAAAATATCTAAATCTCCCGGCCGCATCTTCACCAGCCGCAAAAACCCCGCCGCGTGGATTTTCAAAATGTCCTTTTCCACCAGAATCGGAGCGTTCGTTCGCTTCCCGATGAAATTTCGGCGATACGTGCGGCAGGCATTGCTGTCGTTGTCCAACGCGCCGACGACTCGAATGCCAATTCTTTCTGCCGCGAGTGTCAGCCCGCCTGCTCCGCAGAAAAGGTCAATCGCTGTTACTTTTGAACTGGAACTCATACAATCCTAAATATCTCTCCGAAACAATCGAATCCCCGCTTCCGTTTCCAGTTCGCGACAGATCCAATCGTTTCTGTCCCGGAGCATCCGCTTGAACCCGGCTTTCACATTGGTCAGCCATACCCCGCCGTCCTCGTCCACCGGGATCAGGTGACGATGCATTTTCCGTTTGAAATATCCGGCGTTGTCCCTGGCCTCGCCCAGATACGACCGCGGCCGGCGCGAGCCGATCCTTTGATTCTCCTCGGCCGTCAACAGGCAAACATTGCAAATGCTGTTATACAGCGCCGGTGGGACCTCCTCACAGATCATCAGAAAGCGCGGGAAGATATGATGTCGGTCCTTGCGGTTCGCCCGTGTGGCGTAATGTTCGATCGGAATCTCATTCAACCCGTCGTCCATGATGCTCACCGGCTTACGCCGCAACAGCATGCAATAAAAAGCCGTGGCGATGCCCGTGCGGGAGGCATACAGCGATTTGCGCACATCAATCTTGTCCACCTGCGGCGAATACTTGAAACGCACACCTCGCTGCTGGGCCAGTCGTTTGAAAAACCGTAGGTCCGCCGGCAGACAATCGAAAAACTTGCTGCCCGAGTACCGGCTGCCCACCGCCGTCGCCCAGAACCATTTCCGGATCTGCTCCTTCTGCTTGTTGCTTGTCCCTTGGCCGTTCCAATAGAAGAACAGGGCCAGCACCGAGACCATGTAATCCGAATACAAATAGTCGCGCGTGATCACCGAGAAGTTCTGGCGCAGGTAGTCCACCGCCTTGCCGAAGCAGACGCTCAGCCGATGCCATTCTCGGGCGACGCCGCCATCGCAAAGAGGATGGGCATCTCCGGGATCATCCCGAAGCCGGCGTCCACATGCCCCCGCACCTCGTGCTGAATGTCGCGCAAATCCAGATCCTCCGCCTGCGTGAAGATGGCGTCGGCGGTGCCGATCTTCATGCCCTGCGTGTTGATGCGCAGAAACGTTTCCCGAATCCCGCTGATCTTCGCCTGGACAAACATCAGATGAATCGGATAGCGCAGGATGCGTTCCCGGCAATCTCTCACGCGCTCGATATTGCGCTTGCCCAGGTGGCTTACGCGGCTGCGCCAATGAGGATGCAGGATGTCCGTCAACGATTCGTAAGTCCCCTGTCGCGGTTTTCGATACAGGATTTGCTGGCCGTTCTCCTCGTACTCCAGCGAGAACACCACCCGTTTGAAGTCAACCACCTTGTCGCGCGCATTTAGCAACTCGCTGCCCTCGCGCACGCGATGCAGCACCGACACCCGCTGCTGGCCGTCAATCAGGAACCACACCTTGCCGTTGCGCGCGTTGAACTGGGGCAGCACATGATACTTCTGGCGCAGGTAAAGACGTTGGCTGCGGGGTGTTTCCCAGATCATCACTACCCCGATTGGCATCTGGGCCAGGATGCTGTCGAACAACTTCGCCGCCTTCGGCCCGTCCCACACGAACTCGCGCTGTAGCTTGGGAATCGCGAACCGGCCTTCTTCCACGCACTTCAAAAGCTGGCTGACTCGCTTTGCTCGGATTTCCACCGTCTTGTTGCGGTTCTGGTTGAAAACTTCACGGCACTGCACCACCTCGGTCAGCAGCTTTTCCAGATCCGTATCCTGCCGCGCCAGCCAGAATACCGTGGCGCGGTTGGCCGGCGTGGCGGAGTCGGCGATGCGTTCGTCCCGGCGCTTGTCATAGATCCCGGCATCCACCAAATCGACCAGGTATTGAATCGGCTCGCGTTCGCCGAGCAACGAAACCGCTTGCGCCCCCACGGCCGTCTTCATGCCGGCGGCCACACTGCGCGTTCCCTCCAGCCGCACTTCCGGCTGGTGCGTGAAAATCTGGGTGAGCTTTTCGTTGAGAACTTTTCGCAGATCGCGGTCAAACACGTTGATCTTGCCCTTCGCGGCTTCCATTTCCGCCACGGCCTCGCTCATAAACCGGAGCTTGCCGTCCACTTCATTCAAATGCACCGCCTTCTCTTCCATCAGCCGCGTCACCGCGGCTTTCACGGATTCCAGTTGGGACGCCGCATCCACCCGTGGATGCAGCAGCGCGGCTACGTTTTCGCGGCTGATCGGAAAGTCATCGAGCACCTGCAGCACCGCGATCACCTTGGCCGTCTTCACTTCAAACGAATCTCCGCCAAATGCCTTCTCGGCACGGGCCACCCCTTCGACCACGTGTTTGAACGAGCGCTGGATGTCGAGGCGCAGCGTGTCATAGAACGTGATCGTGGTCGCCAGCTCGCCGGCCACCGCGTCCGCCAGCAACGCTTGGCCCGGGCGCAGGCCGCTCTGATCTACCAGCACATCTTGAATCACCTTGATGGCGGAACGCAGGCCGATGCCGCCGCTTGTCTTCGCCAGCCGGCCGAGCAGTTCGAGCAGAATGTCGAAGTGCTGCGGCAGGAATGGATACAATTTGCGAAAGTCGTCCTTCTCCAGCGCCGACTTGTAATAGCGCGTGCCGGTGAGTTGCGTGTGATGCTTCAGCGCCGGCCCGTGCGAATCGAAAAGGCCCGTCAGGATCTTGTCGCCGGCGGACGATTTCGTCAGCAGACGGTTGTAGCAAATCTCCCGGATGTCGCTCGCCTCCAAATCCACTCGGATCGGAAAACGGTCCGCGAGCTTGAACAGTTTGGCGGAGTTAAAGCGCGCGTTCGGATCGTCTTCGGTCAACGTCTGTTGTGCCGTCGCAACGAGCCATACCTTGCCGCCGCCGAGGTTCTTAACGTTCTTCGCCAGCCCGTCGAGGTTCAGGATCAGGTTGTCCCGCGCCGCGATGTATTGGCCGACTTCGTCGAGAATGAAGATGATGTTCGGTTTGCCGGAGCGTCGGCGGACCAGTTCCAGCATTTCCGCCACGCGCTCATTTTCCTTCTCGGCCTCGTCCACACGCAGT
>JALOTT010000460.1 GCA_025457745.1 Verrucomicrobiota bacterium | reverse complement strand
CGCCATGAGCAATATGTAGTGCCAAACGCCGATTCGCATATTTGCACCTCGCTCATGCACAGCAGGATACAAAATCAAGGTGTAGAAGATCGGTCAAGGTTGGGGTCGTGGCCGACGCTGCGCTGCAAATTGATTTTGTTTACGAGGAAGGAAGCAAAGGACCACACAAGCCTGTCGTCAGGAACCTGATCATTGAGCGCATGCAGGTCGAGAAGGCGAAGCGCGTGCTCGACGTGCAGGGTTTTCCGGGGGCGGAGATTTCTGGAGTTCGCATTTACGATTCCACTTTCAATGGCATCAGCAAGCCCGACACGGTTCTTGAGGCCGATGTGAGGCTCATCAACTCCACCGTCCGTCAGGACAAAGAGGCGCGTCCATCACCGTCCAAGACAGGCAATCAGAAACCTCCAAAGACATGAATCCGTATCTCCCGATAGAAGAGTATTCCGTCGGCGTGGGCGACCGCTTTGCCATGCAAGCAGAAGCTCAGTTGCGCGCCTGCCTCCTCGCTCGCGAAGCCGGCGCTAAAATCGTTCCCGTCTGGAACAAGTCCAATCGCGAACACCTCATCGTCGGCTCCGAGCCCACGAGCGTTCGCGCCGCCGCCGCGGCCGCGGTTCAGGCGCTCGGCTGGCGACAGCCCTGGCACGTGGACGCCGACCACATCCGTCTCGAAACGGTGGATCGGTTCGTTGCGCCGTCGGATTTCTTCACGATTGACGTGGCCGATTCGATTGGCAAGCCGGCCAAAGCGGATGCGATCCGGGCGTTCGCTCAACGCCACCCCGAGCTGGCTCGCGAAGTGCGCCTTCCCGGCGGCGGCAGTGCGCTGCATCCGACCTCGCCCGAAGTCGAGCGCATCGCCGCCAAATATCTCTTCGCGGTTCAAGAGGCTGCCGTGATTTACCGCCACATCGCGGCGAAGAAAGGCGAGGCCAATTTCATTACCGAGGTTTCCATGGACGAAACCGACGCGCCGCAGACGCCGCCGGAATTGCTGGTCATCCTCGCCGCGCTGGCGGACGAAAAAGTGCCAGTGCAAACCATCGCGCCGAAGTTCACCGGCCGGTTCAACAAGGGCGTGGATTACGTGGGCGACGTGGCGAAGTTCGAGCAGGAGTTCAACGACGACATCTGCGTCATCCGCTACGCCATCGCCACCTACGGCCTGCCGGCGAATCTGAAACTCAGCGTTCACTCCGGCAGCGACAAGTTTTCGCTCTACCCCGTGATCCATCGGGCGCTGAAGCGGCAGGGGGTCGGCGTGCATCTGAAAACCGCCGGCACGACGTGGCTGGAGGAAGTCATCGGTCTGGCCGAAAGCGGCGGTGCCGGGCTGGCGCTGGCCAAGGCCATCTACGCCGAAGCCCTCGCCCACGCGGAAGAGTTGTGCGCGCCCTATGCGACGGTGATTGACATTGACCGCGCCAGGTTGCCGGCGACCGCCACGGTCGGAGGCTGGAGCGGCGAGCAGTTCGCCAACGCCCTGCGCCACGACCCGCATTGTCCGGAGTTCAATCCGAGCCTGCGGCAATTGATCCACGTTGGTTACAAGGTCGCCGCGAAGAAGGGCGCGGAATACCTTGACCTATTGAAGGCGAACCGGCAGATCATCGCACGCAACGTGACCGGCAATCTCTTCGACCGGCACTTCAAACCCATCTTTCTGGGCTGAACCTGAAACCGATGAAACGATTTGCGTATCTCAACCTCGGCTTCAGCTTGCTCGTGGCGCAGTTGGTCGCGATTGGCGTTCGCGGAGCCGAAGCGACGGTGCCGAAGCAATTCCACGGCGCCACGCCACTCCAGTGGTCCGTTCGCCTGGCCGATTCCGAAACCGCCCGCCGTGGCGACAGGCTCGCTTGGCGTGAAGGGCGAAACGCCAAATGGGATTACACCGCTGGCCTGTTCACGCTGTCGCTGCTCAAGCTGAACCAGGTCGTCCCGACGCCGGCTTACGTCGAGTTCAGCAAGGATGCCATCGGCTCGTTCATCAAGCCCGACGGCAGCATTCAAGGCTACAAGCTGGAGGACTACAACATTGACAACATCGCGCCGGGCAAGACGGTCCTCGCGCTCTATGAGATCACCAAGGAGGAGCGTTACCGGAAGTGCGCCGACCTGTTGCGGCAACAGCTCGCCACGCATCCGCGCACAAGCGACGGCGGGTTCTGGCACAAGCGGCGGTATCCCTCGCAGATGTGGCTGGACGGCCTGTTCATGGGCGCGTCGTTCTACGCGGAATACACCCAAGACTTCGGCGGCCCGGCGGCGGACTTCGACGACGTGTTGAAGCAGTTTCGTCTCGTGGACACGCATCTCTACGACGCCAAGAGCGGGCTCTACTATCACGGCTGGGACGAGAAGCGCACGCAGGACTGGGCGGACAAGACCACGGGCTGCTCGCCGAATTTCTGGGGCCGCGCGATGGGCTGGTGGGCGATGGCCCAGGTGGACGTGCTCGACTTCCTTCCGAAGGATCACAAGGGCCGCGCGGAGATCGTGACGCTGATCAAGAAGACGAGCGCCGGCATCGTGAAGCATCAAGACCCGGCCAGCGGGCTTTGGTGGCAGGTGATGGACAAGGGCGGGCAACCGGGCAATTACCTCGAAGCCACCGCCAGCGCCATGTTCGTGTACTCCATGGCCAAGGCTGTGAATCACGGCTACCTCGCGCGCGATTGTGTCCCGGCCATTCTCATGGGTTACGAAGGTATCATTGGCAAGCTGATCAAGACGGACGGCAGTGGGAAGATTTCGCTGACGCGCTGCTGCTCGGTGGCGGGGCTGGGCTATGGGCGCGACGGCTCGTACGAGTATTACCTGCGCGAGCCGGTCATTGACAACGACCTGAAAGGCGTCGGGCCGTTCATCCTCGCCGGCATCGAACTGCAGAAGCTCCTCGGCCTGCCGATAAGGGCGGAACACGAGCTTCGTGCAACGCCAACGGCGAAGCCTCGTCATGCCGATCAGGTGCAGGTTCTCCGGGATGTTGAATTTCTCGTCGGCGTCCTGGGAGTAAGCCAGCGGGATGGCGTGCTCTTTGCCGCGCTTGTCCGGCTCGATCAACATCATCAGCTCCCCAAAGATTTTGCTGAGGTTGCCGCGATTGATCTCGTCGATGATGAAGACAGGCTGCCAATAACAACTGGTGGGCATGGAAGGGCAAGGAGAAATTCGGCTGGCAACGCGGCCTGCCCCATCAGAAAGCAGCGCGTGACCGGCTTGTTGGAATGGTGGAGCAAGGTACACCCGTGGAGCAGCGCGTTCTCGGCGAAGGCAGTTATCT
>JALOTT010000090.1 GCA_025457745.1 Verrucomicrobiota bacterium | reverse complement strand
GAAGTCGCTCGCGCCATCGGGCGATAGGGTCAGGTGGCTGAACAGATTGCAACTCCACTTGTTCCCAAACGCGTAGTAATTCGCCCCCGCGTTGGTGGCCATGCGTTGCGTGGCAATCCGATTATAGATGAGTTGCAGATTCAGGCGCGGGCCTTTGGCGTCCGTGCCCCAGAGGGGAATGTCCTTGAGTTTGAAATTCGCAGAACTCAGCCCAAAGTGGTAACGCGGCGAACCAAAACCGGCCCAGACCCCGCCACCGCTGTATTGCGGGTCGCTTTCCTGACCCTCTTCCGTTTGTTCACAACATTCACCACCACCGCCACCGCAACTACTGCAACTCCCACCACCACCAAGCCCTCCAGCCACGATACCTCGTATGCCGTCACCCCACCCCCCGGAGCCACCGCCACCGCTATCGCTATCGCTATCACCACCGTCACACTCGTCGCTGGGATCGGGCGGGGGGCTGCCGCAACAGCCGCCGCGCAACGTCTGCGCCTGCGCGGGGGCCAAGGCCCGCCCATTGACGCCTTCCTGGCCCGGCAGGCGCAACACCGCCCCCGACCAGCGATATTGGAAATGCGCCAGCGGCCAGCGCACCCGCCCGGCATCCGGATCCAGCAAGTCCACGTAGGAACTCGCAACCGTTTCCACCACGACAAAGTGGCCGCTGAGCGGCTTCGCCTCCGCCCGCGCTTTCTTGGCAAAGACCGTGAAGCACTTCGGCTCGGCCGGGGCGTTCAAATGCGCCAGCACCGGATGCCCGGGACGAAGTGCGGCACGCAACGCCGCCAAATCCAACTCCAATACCTGACCATTGCCGAATCCTGCCAAGTCCCCCAAAGAGTAGCCTTGCGGGTGCGCCGCTTTTTGCCCGGCCCAGGCATGGCGCCGATACACCGACTCCAGGGACACATTTCGCAGTGATTCCCCTTTGTCGTTTTGGGCCGCCAAGGCCAGCGCCAAGGCTTTGGTGCCGCACCGGCGATCCTGATCGTCCTTGCTCTCGGCGCGGGCATAGATGCGCTCATAATTCTCCGCAAACTGCCGTTCCTGCCAGCCGAGCGGAAGTTTTTTCAGTTCATCCAAAAGGTCAATGCCGGTCTGGATTCGGCCCGTCTGCGCGTACAAATGCGGCAGGTATCGCAACACCTTGTTTCGCATCTCGGCGGATTCCGGATATTTCCGCAAGACCGAGAGGAAGCGTTCCTCGGCCTCGTCATAACGGGCGTTGTAATTGAGGTAACAGGCTTCATGCAGTTCGGCTTCCGCCGCCCACGGACTGCCAGGACTGGAAAGGTAGATGTTCCGGAACGCCGCCACGCCTTCCGCCCAGCGATGCGCGTTCCACAACTCGATCGCCTCACCCATTTCGCGATTGTGGGCGGCGGTGAAATTCGTACCCAGGCTCATGATAGTGCCACCGCGCTCGCCCGCGGCGCGAATGGATTCCACCGTGTAGCCTTTCTGGGAAGGCGGAATCACCCGGGTGCCGAGGGCGGGTGCCGCCGGCCCGGCAAAAACTACTCCAAACATGAGAGCAACCAAGAGGTTCGTTTTCATTTTCAATCTTTCAATCGGTTAAGCGTTGTCGTTTTTGTGCGTTTCGGCCGCTTATTAGAAAACCGCCCCTTCCGTGGGTGACGTTATTTGGAAGGTCGGCGGGGTGGTATCAGCATTGACAGGGTCTGAATCCAGATAGTTTGGCAGGCCGTCGCCGTCGTAGTCGTCGCTGCCGAGATAATCGAGCGTGCCGAAGTATTGCAGTTCCCACGCGTCGGCCATCCCGTCGCAATCGCTGTCCACCTCGTCGGTGATCGTCACCGTCGCCGTGTTGTAGGGGGCTGCCCCCACATCATAGGTGTTATAGGGATTGATGATGGACAACACCACCGTCTCGTTGCACTCCGGACTGATCGCGTCCTGGAGCGGGGTCACGGTCACGGTCGCTGAGGGTTGATTGGCCGCAATCGTCACGTACCCCGGGAGGTATTGGTAATCCACGCCGTTGTGCGCCGTGCCGCTCCGGGTGAAATAGACCGTCAGCGGCACGCTCTGGTCGCCGCCGTAGCGCGTCACGGTGAACGTGCCGGTATTCGGCCCCGCCTCCGACGCGTCCGCATCCGTCGCCACAATCGTCACCACCGGCGGAGGAGTAGGCCAGTTGCTCTGCGCGCCCGGCACCGCGCCAAACAGCCAGACCGCCAGCGCGCCCGGCACGATCAGTTTCCGAATTTTGATGGACAGGTTCGTGTTCATAGTCACCTCAGTATTCCTTCCGCCTCAGTTCGTCGCCTCCGCCCACGCCACCACCGACGCATAGTCTTGCAGGAACTTCGCCCGCGCCTGCTGGACGCTCTTCACCTGGGCAAGCTGCGAGAGTTCCACCATCTGGATCAATTCCAAGGCTCGCTTCCGGTCGCCCGCGAGCAGCGCCAGATACATCCGCCAGCGCGCCGCCGCCAGCACCGCGCTGTCGTGTGCCCCCCGATGCTTGCCCTTGTCCGGGGCAAACCCCCAACCCAACACCTCCTCAAATACCGCCGCCGCCGCGTCCGCCTGCGGCGGGGTCTGCCGCGTCAGCCCAATGCCCTCATACACCCGCGCCAGCAGCCAGTTCGGACTGCCCGCCGCCGAATTCGTCCGCAACACCGCCGCCTCCCCCATCATCTGCGCGTCCTTCTCCTCCCACCAGAGGCTCGTCAACCGCCCCATCTGGAAGGCGCGCAACTCGTCGATCGGGTCCGCTCCGGGCGGCAACGTCGCCACCAACCGCTCCTGCACCGCCCGCGCCACCGCAAAATACTCGCCCGCCGCCGCCCGCGGCGCTCGGGTCTCTTCCGCCGGCAATTGCTTTGCCGCCTTATGCAACGCCTCCCCCGTCCGAAACGCCAGATGCGCCAGCCCTTGCTCCACCTGCCGCCGTTGCGGCGACGCCGCCGTCCGCTCCAGCTCCGCCACCCACTCCGCCAACAAATCCAAATTCCGCTCCAACTGTTCCGGATGCCGCTTCTGCTGCGACCCCACCCGCATCAGCCCCAGCCGTTCCTGTAGCGCCGCATCCGCCCCCCGCACCTCGCCCAGCCGCTCCGGCTCGCCCCCCGCCAGCAGCACCGCCACCGCCAGTTCCGTCGCCGGGGAGCGCTCGCTCAAATATTTATACTCCCGCCCCGCCCCGCCGCCGCCCAGCGCCAAAAACCGTTCCAACTCCGCCACCCCGTTGGTCCACAACTGCGGATACTCGCCTGGCTCCGCCCAACTGGCCTCATACAACTGTTCCAACCCCCGCTCGAACTGCCCCGCCCGCCCATACTCTACCACCGCCGCCAAGTCCGCCGACCCCGGATACCGTTGCTGGAACGCGCCCACTTTCTCCACCAGGCCCGGCTGCTTGAACTGCCGGCATTGATACAGCGCGTCAATCTCCGTGAACGCCAGTTCTTCCCGCAACGCGGGCGGCAGAACCGCGTTCGTCAAGGCCGGCGACTTGAAGACGGCCAGGAACCACAAGTAATTGCTCGCGCCGGTGCGGCACAGTTCATAACGGCACAGCGCGTCCCAGGCCCGGGCGAGGCCGTAGGCGGGGCTGTTGGTGCCCACAGTGGCCAGCAAAGCCCGCGCCTCCCGCGGCTGGCCCGCCTCCAACAGCGCGACGGCCGCCGCCAGTTTGTCCGACGTTGCGGGCGCCGCGGGCGCCAGCCGCTGCGCGCGGCTCAGGCTCATCCACGCGCCCAAGCCAATGACGATAATCAGGATGATCAGCATGCGTTTCATAACTTTTCCAGTCGGTGTTCCAGGTTTCGCGTTTCGGTTTTCCAGTTTCGTTCCGTAGCGGCGGAGGTGAATCCGCAGTCCGGCTGCGCTTTCACAAGCGCAGCTACGGGTTCGGTCTGTTCTGCTTGCCCAGCAGGGTGTTCTGTTTCTTGGTCATCATCGCCACACCGCCTTTCATGCCCTTGGCGGTCACGTCGCCCGCGCCCACCGCGCGCCAGTGCGCCCGGGCGTCCACGAGGTAATCGTCCGGTAGCCGGGCCTGGACTCCGGGCTGCACCTCGCCAACGCTCAGGATGGCGTCACTCTCGCGCAGGAGTGTGCGGATGGAGAAGTGGAAGTTGACGTCTTCGTTATGGGTTTTTGGGTGTTTTTTGGTTTTTTGGGGGCTACAGTTTGCGGAAAGCCGGAAACGGGCGCGAAAGGCATCCCGGAGGCCGCGGGAACGGGTTGGGCGGCATTGGAAGCGCTCCCGAGACTGTGGGAATGCCTCTGCATTCTGCGGGAATGAGTGTGCGGCCAGCGGGAAGGAGCGGGCGGGGACGGCGGAGTTCGCCCGGGGGGAAAAGACTTGAAATCCGCCACGCGCCTGGTCCGCCCCCGCTGGGATTATTGCGCGGAACGGAAAGCGGAGGGACTGGAGTTGCGCCAAAGAGATCGTCGGTTCAAGGGTACCGGAAGCCTCCTGGGTTTCGGTGCGATCCGATCCGAAACCACCATGTCCATGCTCCAGTCGTCTTCCTACACAACCACGCACGCGCGCGATTACTCCCGAACCCGAAACCCATTGCAAGCACTTTCTTAATTTTTCGGCGCTCGCCAGCTTCCGGCGATTCTTGATGCGGCTGCGCTGAAGCAATCGCTGAAGCAATCGCTTTACAACTTTCGTGCCCTGTCTTACACCTTCGCCTGAGTCTGCAAACACAACCATTGGCCAACCTATGAACCCGGAAATCAAATCTCCCCTCACCACCCGCCGCGATTTCATCAAAACCACCACCAGTGCCGCCGTCGGTGCCGCGTTGGCCAGCGCGCTGGCCGCGCCGCGTCCCGGTTATTGCGCCGAGGCCAACACCATCAAGGTCGCGCTCGTCGGCTGCGGTGGTCGCGGTAGCGGCGCGGCGGCGCAAGCGCTGTCCACGCAAGGGCCGGTCAAACTTTGGGCGATGGCCGATGTCTTCGAGCAACGACTGGACAAAAGTTACAAAGCGATTTCGGAAAAGTTCGCCGCGAAGATGGATGTGCCGCCCGACCGCCGTTTTACCGGCTTCGATGGCTTCAAACACGCGATTGATTCACTCGACAAAGGCGACGTGGTGTTGCTCGCCACGCCACCGGCATTTCGGCCCATTCATTTGGAATACGCCGTGGAGAAGGGCGTGAACGTGTTCATGGAAAAATCCTTCGCCGTGGACGGGCCGGGAATTCGGCGCGTGCTCAAGGCCGGGGAACTGGCGCAGCAGAAGTATCTCAAAATCGCCGGCGGCCTGATGAGCCGCCACTACCAACCGCTCGAAGAAGCGATTCAGCAGGTGCACGACGGTCGCATCGGCGAAGTCATTTTCGCCAATGCGTATCGGATGCACGGACCAGTGGGCTACCATCCGAAGGAGGCAAACCAGTCGGAACTGGCCCACCAGATTTCGAACTACAGTTGTTTCACCTGGCTCAACGGCAGCTTCATCGTGGATTGGCTCATTCACAACATTGACGTGTGTTGCTGGGCCAAGAACGCGTGGCCGGTGTCGGTGCAAGGCATGGGCGGACGCCAGGTGCGCCAAGACGCCGACCAGTTGTTCGATCACCAGATGGCGGAATACACGTTCGCCGACGGCACGCGGCTGTTGGCGCAGGGACGGCACATCAACAACTGCTGGGCGCTTTTTGGCGACGTGATTCTCGGCGCGAAAGGCTGCGCGTTGCTGGGCGAAGGCCAACCCAAACCGCGCCTTTGGGAAGGTCACCAGCAAAAGTCAGACAAACTCATCTGGAGCTACAAAGGCCCGGAGTGCGACCATTATCAACGCGAGCATGATCTGCTCTTCGACGCGATCCGCAATGACCGGCCCTACAATGAAACCGAGCGCTGCGCCAAGTCGTGCCTGACCGCGATCATGGGCCGCATGGCCTGCGACTCCGGTCAGATGATCACCTTCGATGAAGCGCTGGCGTCCAACTTGGAACTGGCGCCCGGTCTGGAAAAAATCACGTCACTCGAAGGGCCTGCGCCAGTTTCGCCGGATGCCAAAGGCCAGTACCCGATTGCCATGCCGGGCCGGACGGAAGTGTTGTAGTTGAGCGGCGGCTCGCTGCCCACGCAAGTAGAAAACCCGCGCGCCCACGTCGCACAACCTCAACCGGCGGCAGCTTCCAAAGCGAATCAGGATAATGGTCGCCGAACGAGCCGTCGTCGGAAAAAATTTCCATGTCGTACCAACCGTCGTAGCCGCCGGCATCGAGCGCGCCGAAAATGGTTGGCAAATCAATCACCCCGTCGCCCGGCAACACGCGGTCCTTCCAACTCCGGGTCGGCTCGCACCGGTCATTGATGTGAACGCCAACGAATTGCCTGGCGTAGATGTGCGCGCGCTTCAGCACGTCCGGGGTGTCCCACAAGTGCCATGTGTCGAACACCACGCCGAGATTCGGCTCATCCACCTCGGCCAGCAGGTCGAGTGTTTCCGGCACGGTGCTGACCAACGTCCAGTCGCCTTTGATCGAAGTGTGAACCGGCTCCAATCCGATCCGAACGCCGATGTCTGCCGCCGTCCGCGCAATCGTTCGCAAGCCGTCCGCACCCCGACTCGAAGTCGGGCGCAACAGACAAATGCGAACGCCAACAACGCGCCAGTCTGGTTCCGTGTCGCGTTTTGCGGGACGCGGGGTCGCCTCGGCAAGGCGACCCTACCCAACTTTGTTTTCGGGCTTACGCCCCCATGCCTTCCTCAAACGAACCTGCCGCCAGCGGGAAGCAGAGGTTGTCGCGCACGTAGGCGATGCCGTTGGCGCTGGTCGCATCCAAGTCGCGATACGCGCTCTCGGCTTCGACGACCAGCGGCGCGGTCGGCTTGCCCATCACCTGGCAATAGCGTTGCGGATAGCCCACGTTGACGAGCATTTCCACGTAGCGCGACATATTCAGGTCGCCGCTCGGAATGTCCACGAATTGCATCGCGCGGTCGGGCCAGTTCGGCGCCATGAAGCGTAACGGCAGGCCGCAGCGAATGACGAAGTTCTTCACGTGGCAGGCGTAAATGCGCGAGCCGACCTTGCGGAAGCGCGTCTCCCAACTCTCGCCTTCCCAGCAGTGTGACGGGTCGGCATTTACCGCCAAGCATTTGTCGCCCTTGCAGATTTCAACGAGCAGGTTGAAGTCGTCCGCGCACATGGCCGCCGTGCCGGGATGGATTTCGTGCGCCAGATAAATGCCGAGTGACTTGGCGTGCTTGCGGATTTTGGCCGTCTTTTTCACGAAACGGTCCTTGCCTTCCTGCAGCAAATCGTAATCGCCGCCTTTCCAAAAACCCCAAGGATAGCCGGTGGCGAGTTCCCAGCCAAACGCCACACCCCAGAACATCGGAACAATCTTCACGCCTAGTCCGGCGCACAGGTCGAGCAGGCGCAGAATGTAGTCCTCGGCCCATTTCTCGATTTCGTCGGCGGATTTCTTGGCCACGTCCGGTGGGATGAAGGGCCGGACGGTCGGGCTGCCCGTCCACGCCGTCGTGTGCACCCAGAACGGACAGTGGGCCGAAACGCCGTCAAGCGATATCTTGGCCTTGGCGAACGTATCTTTGATCTCCTTGGCGCTCTTGAAACCATCGGCGCTTTGAAGCATGAAATTGGACGGTTGCGCGCCGGCGGCGCC
This sequence comes from Verrucomicrobiota bacterium, assembly GCA_025457745.1. GTDB lineage: Bacteria > Verrucomicrobiota > Verrucomicrobiia > Limisphaerales > JADLHS01 > JALOTT01. The sequence goes on along the minus strand of JALOTT010000090.1, from coordinate 4,726 downwards.
GGATTTCTTGGCGTAGTCGAGGAATTGCGCGAGACTCTTGGCGCCGTGTTGCGCGCCTTCGATGCTGGGATGATAACAGATGCTGGCCATAAGTTGTTAAAGTTGTTGGTTTGTCCGACGGACGAAAAATACCGGCGCGAAAAAAAGAAAGCAACCGAAAATCTTCACCGTGGGTTGCGTATTTCGGGTTGCGTCAGGCGGGATTGAACGCAAGAATCAAAAACAAAATACGCAACGCGCAACCCGTTTTCATGCCCACCTTCTTCGACACTCACGCCCACCTCGATTTTCCCGACTTCGCGAGCGACTTGCCGCAGGTCGTTGAGCGCGCCCAAGCCGCCGGCATTGCGAAAATCATCTCCATTGGCACGGACCTGGACAGCAGCGCGCGGGCGATCAAGCTCGCCGAACGTTTCGCGTGCGTCTATGCCGTCGTGGGCTGGCATCCTTCGCACGTGACCGCCGCGCCGGGCGATGTGCGCCCTGCCCTGCGCGAGTTGGCCAGGCATCCAAAGGTCGTCGCCCTCGGCGAAACCGGGTTGGATTATCACCGGCTGCCGAGCATGAGCGGCGCGCACGGAGTGACGCGCCCTGCCACCAACGCCGAAGTCGGGCGCGTCACTCCATGCGCGCCGTCGCCGGAAGACGAACACTACAAACAGAAGCAGGCGGCGCTGTTCCGCCAACATTTGGAAGTCGCCGCCGAAACGGGGTTGAACTGCGTCATTCACCAGCGCGATTCGGTGGAGGACTCGCTCGCGCAACTCCAACCCTTCGCCGACCATGTGCGTGGGGTGTTTCACTGCTTCGCGAATGATGCGGAAACCATGCGGCGGATTCTGGCGATGAATTCGCTCGTGAGTTTCACCGGCATCGTCACGTTCAAGAACGGCCAGAACGTGCGCGACACGGTGGCCGCCACGCCGCTCGGCCAGTTCATGTTGGAAACGGATTGCCCGTATCTCGCGCCGATGCCGTATCGCGGCAAGCGCTGCGAGCCATCTTATGTGAAGGAGATTTCCGAGACGGTCGCGCGGGTGAAGGGATGCTCGCTTGAGGAATTGAGCCAGGCGACGTGCAGAACCGCATGTGAGTATTTCCCGAGGATTGCAGGCAACGGGAGCTAACAGGGAACAGCGAACATTCAACATTCAACGCCCAACATCGAATGGCCTGAGCTTGTTGCGATTGGACGTTGAATGTTGAGCGTTGAATGTTCCCCCACCCACCCTACTCCAGCGCCTCCGCCAGCACCTCGGCCAGGTGCCGGGCGCGAACGGGCGCGAGGTGGTCAATCTGATGCCGGCAACTCGCGCCCGACGCCACCACGATCGTGCCGTACGGTAGAGCGTGGATTTTTTCCACAAGTGGTTTGGCCACTTCGACCGAGAGGCCGTATTTGGCCTCCAACATCCCGAACGCGCCGGCCATGCCGCAACAGCCCGTGTCCAGGTAGATCACCTTCCGGTCCGGCAGGCGCGCGGCCAGCCGGTGCATGTAAGACGGATTCGTCAGCGCCTTCGCGTGGCAGTGAACGTGAATCGCCACGTTGGCCACCCCCGGCGCAAAACGCAACGCCCCGGGTTCGCGGCGCAGCAAATCATCGAGAAATTCCTCGAACAGGAAGCAGCGCGAGGCCACGCGCTCGGCGTTGGGCAGTTTCATTTCCCGGTAATCTTCGACGAACATTGAATAGCACGACGGCTCGAGGAAAATGACCGGCGCGTTGTCCACGTCGCGGTTGAACAGGGCGAGGTTGTGCGCGCCCAACCGCCGCGCCTCCGCGAGATTGCCCTGGCTGAACGCCGGCCGGCCGCAACATTTGCGCTCCCCGGCCAATGTCACTTGAAACCCCGCGCGCTCCAGCACTTTCACCGCGGCGAGGCCAATGTGCGGCTCGTGATAGCGCACAAACGTGTCGTCCCATAAAATCACCCGTCCGCGCGTCGCCCGGCGTCCGTGGGCGCGTTGCGCGAACCACTGGTCGAAACGCTGTTTCGCATAGCGCGGCAGCGGCCGCTCGGCGGAAAGACCCGCGATCCGCGCCAGCAGTTTCCGCAGCAGGAAGGAATTCAACAACGGGTTGGCCAACGTGGGCATCGCGCAGCCGAGGCGACCCAGCCAATCCACCGAACTGAACAGCCGTTCGCGCAACGACAGCCCATCGCGCCGGATGCGCGCGAACTGCAACTCCGCTTTCAGCAACGCGAGGTTCACGTTCGACGGGCACTCGGCGGTGCAGGCTTTGCACGCGAGACAACTGCTCAACGCGGCTTCGAGTTCCTCCGAGCGCAAGGGGCCGCCGCGTTTGAGTCCCCGCAATTCCAACGCCGCGCGGATCGCGTTCGCCCGTCCGCGTGTGGACATGATCTCCTCACCGGTCGCGATGAACGTCGGGCACATTGCCGGCGTGGCCTTGCGGCAACCGCCACAGCCGTTGCACTGTTCAAGATTGCGCACGAACGATTCGTCCCTGGCCGCGAACGCCAGCACAGGTTCGAAAGGAAGCTTCAGCGAGTGGCCGGCCCCGAGCCGCAACTTTGTGTCGAGCTTGTAGCGCCCGTCGTCAATGAGCTTGCCGGGATTGAACAGGTTGTGCGGATCGAACGATTTCTTGATCTGCCGCATCAGCAGGTAAAGGTCGTCGCCGACCTGGTCCTTGAGAAATTCCGTGCGGGCCAGGCCGACGCCGTGCTCTGCGCAGAAAGAACCTTTGAATTGTTTCACCAGCGCCGCGACTTCTTCGGTCACCTGACGGAACTTCTTCAAGTCCTCCGCAGAATGAAGATCGAGCACGGGCCGGACGTGCAGCAAGCCGGACGCCGCGTGGCCGTAATACGAAACCTCCAGACCCAGCCGCCGCATGATGGCCTGCAACCCGCCGTGATACGCGGGCAGATCCTTCGGCCGCACCGCGCAATCCTCGATGCACGTGGCCGGCTTGACGTCGCCCCGGCGGCTGGCGAGCAACGACAATCCGGCCTTGCGCAACGCCCAGACCTGATTGATTTCCGCCAGAGTCTGGAGGATTTTCTTCCGCGCGCCAAAGCGCTTGCGTTCCAGCGCCGCCAGCCGGTTCACGACGTCGCCGTAAAATTCGACCGCGAGGACGGATTCGCTGGGGCGCGCATCAAGGTCGAGCAAATCGCGCGCTGCCTGAAATTCGCGCTGGCCTTTCGTTCCGTTGAGGAGGATGCGGTCCAGGTGTTCAACCGCGGTCGGCTTCAAATCCAGCAACTCGACCGTCGCCTGCATTGCTTCGGTTGTGGAATTGAAAAAAAACAGACCCAGTCCGATTTCATCCGGCGTCGGGACGAGCTTCAGTTCAGCGGAGGTGATGGCGGCCAGCGTGCCTTCGCTGCCCGCGAAGATGTTGACAAGGTTGCCCGGCTCGCGCAGGACGCGGTCCAGCGCGTAACCGGGCCAGCGTTTGATGAGTCCCGGCGCAAAACGCTCGCTGATTTGCAGCCCGTTGAGCATGGCCATGTCTTCGAGCAACTCGCGCTGGCGTTTGAGCGTATCGTGACCGTGACCTTTCCAATTCCACGAGGTGATCGGCGGTGGTGCCGTAAACCGGGGCGCGCGCGCCGGAGGAATTGGTCGCAATCATGCCGCCGATGGTCGCCCGCGCACTGGTCGCCACGTCGGGCGCGAAAAAAAAACCTTCCGGCCGGAGATAATCGTTGAGTTGATCCAGCACGACGCCCGCGCCGACACGCACGGTGCGTTTCTCCGGGTTGAAGTCCGTGATCTGCCGGTTGTAACGCGAGAAATCTATGACCAGTCCCTCGCCAATCGCCCCGCCGGCCAGACCCGTGCCCGCGCCGCGTGGAATGATGGACACGCCCGCGTGACCGGCCGCCTGGATGATGGAACTGGCCTGCCCCGCGTCGCGCGGAAACGCCACCGCCACCGGCTCAATCTGGTAATGCGACGCGTCCGTGGCGTAGAGCTGCCGCGTGAGATTATCGAAGACGACCTGACAATTGGCGGCAGCCAAGGTCGCGTGTTGTTGCGTCGGTGTCATGCGCGTTCGGACAAAACGAACGTAAAGACTCAAGCTGCGATTGACAACGACGAATCAAAACGTTTGTCGCGCACAAACATCCGGCAGGGACGCGTTCCACCCGCGTCCCACTAGTTTCAACAAGAAATCAAGTTTGGGACGCGGGTGGAACGCGTCCCTACCAAGTCATGGCTTGAACAAGCAATAGAACCGGTTGCCGGCGGGCAGATTGACGATGACCGTCTTGGTCGTCCCGTCGTCCGAAGGCGTGGTGAGGACGTTGCTCCAATTCACGGAACTGACGCTGTTGGTGGTCTGTTGCAGATTCCAGCCGGTCGAAGGCGACGGCCAAGACACCGCCACGGGGTTGGTTGGTCGTGCGAGGGATGGTCATGGTTTTACCGGCGTTGACGCGATGCGCGCGGGCGAGTTCAGGCGAGAGCCTGAAGCTCACAAGCTTTCCGCCGACGATTGCTTGCGCTTGCATGGCTTAATGTTAACTCATGTCGCACCTACCTGACACGTCCAGTGACAAACGGATGGAGGGCCGGTTTCCGAGTCGGCGCGTTGGGCATGGGGTAGGTCAGCGCTTCCAGCCTGACCCTGAATGCGGAGAAAATAGAGGGAACCTCCGAAAACTACTTTTCGGGGTTGATTTGATGGTGACACTTCAGTTTTTGGTGTGGCGGGTTTCAGGGCGGCTCTTTTTGTTGTTGGTTT
>JALOTT010000459.1 GCA_025457745.1 Verrucomicrobiota bacterium | reverse complement strand
GCCCCGGTGGAAAAACCTGGTTACCTCCCCGCTCACCTCTTCATCGCCCAGTCCCTCCTCGCCAAAACCAATGTAACTTCGCAGGAAATCACCACGGCCGAGCGCCATCTCAAACACGTCCTCACGCTCGACCCCAAATCCCTCGACGCCGCCGAGTTGCTCGGCCGAATCTATTTCCGAAATGGCCGGTGGGAATTGGCCGAAAAACACCTGCGTGATGTGGTGGTGGTCAAACCTGAACTCTCCCTCCTGCTGGCGGCAGTGTTGAAGGTCCAGGGCGATTTCATCGGCGCCCGCAGTTGGGCGGAACGCGCCGCGAAGTTCCACCGGGAAAAGGTGGAAGCCGCCAGGCTGGACGACCCGGAGAACCGGTTGGCGTGGGCCGACGCCTTGGCGATGATGGAGGATTACCCGGGCGCCTGTCTCATCCTGGAATCGGGATGGAAGCAATTTGGGAACGGAATCTACCACGCTCCGCTTGGGGAGGCATGCTCCTTGTGGGTCCAGAAGCTGGCCGTAACGGCACCCGGCGACCTCGCCTTCCGGATTGCCATCATTCAGCAGGGCCTTGAGTACGCTCCGCAAAACGAAGGCTTGCTCAAACACCTGATTGCCCTTAGCCACCTGGAAGGGCAGCAGGCAGGCGCTGCCCGCAGCACCTTGAACAGGTTGTTGTCCGAGGGAAAGTCCACCTCCATCCTGCACTTCACTTTGGGCATTGACGCCTGGCAACGCCAGCAGACGGAGGAGGCCAAACAGCACTTTGCGATTGCATTCGATACCGCCCCCAAACTCCCGTTCGTGGCCAATAACATGGCCATGATCCTCGCCGTGGGAAATCCTCCGGACCCGCCTCGCGCCCTGGACATCATCCAGCCGGTGGTGGAAAAATTTCCCGATAATGCCACTTTCCGCGACACGCGCGGACAGGTCCTGGTCCTGCTGGGCCGTTGGCAGGAAGCCGTGACCGACCTGGAGTTTGCGCTGCCACAGTTAAGTTCCCCCAATCGAACCCACGCCGCCCTGGCGGAAGCCTATCGCGGCTTGGGCTTGAAGGATTTGGCCGCTGAACACGAGCAACGGGCCAAAGGAGCGCCTGAAGGCAAGGGCAAAGTGTCGCCGCGACAGAAGTCGTAACGCAATCAAGCCGGCTCAACTCTTGATCGGAACCGGGAGTCAAGAAGGCTCGGTTGGCTCGTATTCCCGTTCGCCTTGCCAGGCCAAAAAGCGACCGAAAAATAGCTGAAGAAATATATTGACGCCAGGCAAACAATCTGTTAAAAAACCGCTAGTTAAATATTGAGGATTGCAAGTAGAGGCAATCCCTGATAAAAAACCTTTATGAGAAAGCATTTAATTCTAACGCTCAGTTTAGTTTGTTTGGGCGCATGGAGTGCCGGTGCCGCTGCTCCCAAGACGAACCCGTTCAAAGAACTCCTGATTACCGTGCCAGCGGCGGAGCTGCCCGCCAAAGCCGCGCAACTGGTTGTCGAAGCCAGGACCCGCGAACGCGAGGCGCGGACGATCAGCGTGGTTAAGGCTGCGGTGGACATTAATCCTGCGGCTGCGCCTGCTATCGTCAGTGCCATTGCCCGGCGTGTGCCGGACATGGCCGCCGTGGCCGCCGGAACGGCTGCGGCGGAGCAACCCAAACAGGCCAGCATCATTGCCAAGGCCGCCGCCGCCGCGGCTCCGTCGAAAGCCGGCAACATTGTCGAGGCGGTCTGTCGCGCCGTCCCGAATGAATACCGCACCATCGCCGTCGCTGTTTCCGAAGCCGTTCCAAACGCGGGCAAGGACATCCTCAACGCAGTGGCATCTGCGCGGCCGGACTTGAAGCCTGCGGTTATTAGAACGTTGGCCGGCTACCAGGGCGTCGTGCCGGTGGCGTCCACGATCAGCCAGATTCAACCACTGCCATCGGCAGTCCAGCCCGTCCCGACCACATCCACGCCTTTTGTAATGGGAGTCAGAGGCCCCGCCGTCGGCCCTCCTTACATCCCTTTGTCGAACACGCCCACGAACATCAACCCCGGCACTTCGGGCGACGTGCCGACAGGTGGAAGAAACTATGCTGCGCCATAACCGGCTGACATGAAAGAGACCCATTTTATGAACTACAGACTTTTGATTTTGGCGATGCCGTTGGCATTGTGCCTCACTGCGCAAGCGGGCCTTTTTTACTACAGTCCCACACTCAACGCCGTGATACCCGACGCAAACCCAAACGGGGTGGCGAACACACTGACGGTGAGCGACTGGGGTAGTGGCTGGACGGTCACCGACGTCAACGTCACGCTGACAGTCAACAACGGTTGGAACGGGGATTTGTATGCGTATTTGAGCCACGACGGGATTTTGGTTCCGTTGTTGAACCGGGTGGGCACGGGTTCGGGCAGCGAACCACAATATACGTACGGCTTTTCGACTTCGGGCTTCGGCACCGTCACACTGGATGACGCGAGCACATCCGGCAACATTCATGGTATTAAAAACCCGGAGAACAACGGCACCTACCAACCGGATAGTGGCATCGCGTCATTGGCAAACTTCAATAATAATTCGTATGCCAATGGGAGTTGGACGATCTTCTTTGCGGACCTGTCAGGGGGAGACCAGAGCACATTGGTGAGTTGGGGTTTGGAACTGGACGCCGTGCCTGAGCCGGTGACTATGGGTTTGGGAATTTTTGCCGGAATCTTTCTGGTCGCGAGTTTTGGCAGGAGCAAACGTGTGCGGAATCTGGCTTGCGGCCGGTGGGTTGCTTTCATGCGTTGGGTTGATGCCGTTTAGCGACGGCTTCCCTCTCTTCTCCCCGCCTGCTTTCCAACTGCACAGTTGGAAAGTATCGTTTGGACTCGCGCCGCCCGTTTCAGATTCAGGCTTGTTAAACGCCTCCCGCTGAACTTCAATCGCAGCGCATGGAAGCCGGTGGACAGTCTGAAATTCCCGCCCAATGCCCGCACGCTGCTGCGGCTGCGACTTGCGTGCCCCCTCGGACCATCAAACCCCGTCCTCTGCACGCTCGGGACGTGCAGATTTACCGGATTTGTGAAGACCTGACTGAAGGGTTGATCTACTGCATGGCGGTTTTTGGTCCTTGGGCCTTTGGCACAACTCAACCTTGGTCAATCTGGACCATGAGCCTTGGCGGCTACTTTTTGGGCCTGTTGCTGGCCGTAAAACTGGCCATCCGCCGGTCCAAGGGGTATCGCCCTCAGCGTTGGGTTCAGGCGCCGCCAACGCCCTTCCCGAACTCTCGCGGCGCAGCGCTGCTGACTCCGGCCCGATTGACGGT
>JALOTT010000089.1 GCA_025457745.1 Verrucomicrobiota bacterium | reverse complement strand
TGCTGCGTGTTGCGAGTTGCGTCAAGCAACCCAAGGCGACCTCGGAAGCACTTGACGCAATACGCAATACGCAACACGCATGCTCTGAATATTTTCCCAAAGTGGATTTGTTTTTCCGCCAGTTCGCCCGGTGGCGCGAAGTTGTCCGCCAGACTTCGCTCTCGCAATGTCTGGAGACCGCGCTGACGGAAACGCATTACGAGGACTTGCTTTTGGCTGGGGAACGTGGCGTCGAGAGCGCGGCCAACGTGCGGCGGCTGCTCGACCTCGCGCGGCAGTTTGATCCATATCAGCGTCAGGGGTTGTATCGTTTCCTGCGTTTCGTGCAGGCGCAGGAGGACGAGGATTTGGATTTGCAACCCGCGTCGTCGCTGACCGAAAACGCCGTCAAGCTGCTCAGTATCCATCGAAGCAAAGGGCAGGAGTTTCCCATCGTGGCGCTCGCGGGCTTGGGCACGAAATTCAACGAACAGGATTTACACGGACCGGTGCTCCTCCACGAAACGCTCGGCTTGTGCCCGAAAATCACGCCGCCCGGCGCGGACCAAAGTTACCCCGGTCTGACGCACTGGCTGGCGCGGCGGGTGGAGCGACGCGAATTGCGCGGCGAGGAGTTGCGGTTGTTCTACGTGGCACTCACCCGCGCCCGCGACGCGCTCATCCTCGTTGGCACGACCAATCAGAAGACCGACGCCGCAAAGTGGGAATCCGAATCGCCCGCGCCCATCAGCACGAACGAAGTGGCGGGTGCGCGAAGTCATCTGGACTGGCTGCAAACCTGGTTGCCGCGCGCGACGGCCAGGGAGGATTGGCGCAGCGAACGTCACGGGGAGAACACACTCCTGCGCTGGCAGATTTACGACGAGAACGACGCGTGCTTCAACTATTCATTACCGGCCACACCAGATGCTGCCGAACGCGACGAGAGCGCTCCGGACGATGAAACAACCGCCGTCGCCGTATTGAAATCCAAACTGGCGTGGCCGTATGCGTTCGAGACCGCGACGACGCGGGCCGCCAAGACATCGGTGTCCGAATTGCGCCGACGGGCGGCGGACGAAGTAGATGCGGAAGCCAGGCCGATGTTCTTAGCGGAGCGCGACCGGTCCCCGGTCGCAGCGGCCCGGCGAGTTGTTCAGCGCGCGGCGGGCGGGGACCGCCCGCGCTCCAAGTTGTCGGCGACCGACATTGGCACGGCGCACCACAAGTTTCTTGAGCACGTTTCGTTGGCGCAAACCGGAAGCGAGGCCACGTTGACGGCGGAGGCGCGGCGGTTGGAGCGCGAGCGCGTGTTATCGGCAGATGAAGCGGCGGCGCTGGATTTGGTTGCGCTGGCGGCGTTTTGGACTTCGGAAACCGGGAAGAAGATTTGCGGGCAGGTGGAGTTTGTTCGACGTGAATTGCCATTCACAGCGCGCTTCGCGCCGTTGGAACTGGATGAAATCGCCCGGCACGAGGGCGGGCCGGGAATGGCGGATGAATTCGTGGTGGTGCAGGGCGTGGCAGATTTGGTCGTGCTGCGACCCAAAGAAATCTGGCTGCTGGATTTCAAGACGGACGATGTAAAGGCGGAGAGACTTGGGGAAAAGGTGAAATTTTACGAACCGCAGTTGAAGCTTTACGCGCTGGCGTTGTCGCGGATTTACCAGCGGCCGGTAACGCGGTGCTGGTTGCATTTTCTCTCGTGTGGCGAGATGATGAACGTTGGAGTTCACGCTTTAGCGTGCCGCCAGACAAGCTGAAGGTTGAACTCCAACGCGCCGGGCCGGAGACCGGCGCTCGTGTGCCCGGCAGGGGGCTGGTCTATCGGGATGAAAGGTTTCCGACGGGGGCTAACAAGGCCAACCGTAGCCGAACCGCCAGGTCGTCACCGCGAGGCGAGGGAGCGAAAGGGCGGGAGGCAAACGCCCGACTGAAGGAACACAAATGGGCAGTGAGGCAGGAGGTTGGGGACGAGTGTGCGAGCAAACACAAAGTCCGAATATCACTGACGACATGCTGTAGAGCCCAGAGGCGCGAGCGGAAAGAACGGACCCTGACCCGGGGAGATCCCCGCGTTGAGAGACGCGGGGAAGTCAGCAGAGGCCGTAGTAGCGCTGGAAGAACGCACGAACCAAAAGGCGTTTCGAGCGAGGGGCCGAAGAACGAAAGAGCAGAGCTCAATGAGACCCTGAAAGAAGCAACGCGAGTCGTCTGAAACAGCGGGGCGAAGGCCCCAAGCGGAGAAGCCGCGGCAAGCTGCGAGAGTGGACGACGAGAAGCTTTTGACGCGGGACTCACCACAGAAAGCAATGCACGAAGACCTGATGGAAGAGGTCATCCGGGGCGCAATCCCCGGCATCCGACCCGATCCTACGCCTTCCAAATCATGTCGGCCACCGTCTTGTTCGCCGGAATGAACGGCAGCACGTGTTCCGTGTAGGGCACGATCACGTCCAGCACGTAAGGCTCGTTGGCGTCCAACATGCGCTGCATCGCGGCGCGCAGGTCTTTCTGGTACATGACCCGCTCGCATTTCACGTTGAAGCTGTTGCACACGGCAACGTAATCCGGGTAAATCTGTTTCCGGTTCTCCGGATCACCGAGGTAAGTGTGGCCGCGATTTCCCTGGAAGAATTTATCCTCCCACTGCATCACCATGCCGAGATGCTGGTTGTTCAGGATGATCACCTTGGCAGCAATGTGCTCGATGTGCGCGGTGGCCAGTTCCTGCACATTCATCAGGAATGAGCCATCGCCGTCAACATCCACGACCTGCCGGTCCGGGCACGCGACCTTGGCGCCGAGCGCGGCGGGATAACCGTAACCCATCGCGCCCAAACCGGCGCTGGTGAGCAACTGGCGCGGTCGGTCGCACTTGTAATACTGCGCCGTCCACATCTGATGCTGGCCCACGCCGGTGGTCACAATCGCCTCGCCCTTGCTCAACTCATAAAGCATCTCAACCGCCATTTGCGGCAGAATGACTTCGCTCTCCCGGCCCTTGAGATGATCCCGCATGTGCTGTGACTTCATCACCTCATCGGTGACGCAGTAACCGAACGGCGCGCGCTTCTTCCACGCGGCGACCTGTTCGTGCCACTTGGTAAACTTTTTCTGAAGCGAACGCTTCCGCAGCATTTCATTCAAGCGGCCAATCGCATACTGCACGTCGCTGACAACCGGCAGATTGGCGGGCTTGTTCTTGTTGATCTCGGACGGGTCAATGTCAATGTGCACAATCGTTCCGCCCTCGCAGAACTTGTTCACGTTGCCCGTCACGCGGTCGTCAAAGCGCACGCCAAACGCCAGCAACAAATCCGCGCCGGGCGCGATGCGTTTCATCGGATCGTTGAAGGTCTTGCGCAACTCGTATTCGCCGTTCACCGCCCAGTTGGCGTAAGCCGAGCCGTGCATGCCCAGCCAGCGCAACGACAAAGGATGCGTCTCCGGAAACGCGCCGCAACCCATGATCGTGCTGGTCACGGGGATTTGCGTCGCTTCCACAAACTCGCGCAACTCCGCCGACGCATTACCCGTGATGATGCCGCCACCCACGTAGAGCACCGGCCGCTCGGATTTCTCGATCAGGCCGATGATCTCGTTCAACTCAATGTCGCTGGCTTTTGGGAAGGGATTGTAGCCGCGAATGTTCACTTCGGTTGGGAATACCGGTTGCGTGCGGGCCTGCTGAATGTTTTTGGGCAGGTCAATCACCACCGGGCCGGGCCGCCCGGTTTGCGCTATGTAAAACGCCTCCTTCACGATGCGCGGAATGTCGTTGATGTCCGTGATCAGGTAGCTGTGCTTCACAATCGGCAGCGTCAGGCCGAAGAAATCCGTTTCCTGAAACGCGCCCTTGCCGATCATCGCCTGCGGCACCTGGCCGGTGATGGAAACCAGCGGGACGGAATCCATGTAGGCGTCCGCTATACCGCTGACGAGATTCGTTGCGCCCGGCCCGCTGGTGGCCATGCACACGCCGGCCCGGCCCGTTGCGCGTGCGTAACCTCCGGCGGCGAACGCCCCGCCCTGTTCGTGGCGCGGCAGCACCGTTCGGATTTTCTTCGATTTCGTCAGGGCTTGGTGGATTTCCATGCTCGCGCCGCCGGGGTAGGCGAAAATTGTGTCCACGCCCTCGCGTTCGAGGCAGGCCACGAGGATTTCGCTGCCCGACATCGCCGGGCCGACTTCGGTGCGTTTGCCCGTCTTCGCCGGCGGCTTCGACGCGGCAGAGGCAGCGGGTTTCTTGATTTCGGCGGTTTCAGTTGTCTTACTCATAGGTTTTCTCAGTTGTGGCCGGCGGCTGCCGGTAACAAAAAACCCACAGCCGTTGCCAGCCGTGGGTTCTTGTCAAATTCAGTCCTACCTTCAACAAGAAGCCCCGGCATCGTCGCTCACGACGACTACCAGCGTTACGGCCACATGTCGAATGTTCAATGACATCGCGGGTGAAGCTACCGGGCGGGCCAACGCCGGTCAAGCCTCGTTTCGCTGAAAAAATTCAAAGCCGGGCCGCGATTTGAAACCCGCACGATTTAATCTGGCGCTGGTAGGGCGCGCCACTCCGTGCGCGCCGGGGTTCGATCCTCCCAAAAGCGGCGCACATGGGGTGACCCGCCCTACCAAATCCGCAACGTGTCGCCACGAATTCACTTCAGCCATTCCAGCCGGTAAAAACCGTTCGAGAGAGACGTCGCCTGCGGATCGGCGTACAGCCATTGCGGGGTCAATAGCGTTTGCGTCTTCACGCTCTGCCATGAGGGAAGTGGGGCGAGACTTTGCGCGCGCTGAACGATGAGGGTTTTCCCCACCGCACTGTCAGTTTCGATGACGCCGGCGGCGGGCGAGCGGAGTTTTGGTCTGGGAAAAATCGCGTCGCGCAGTGCGGGCGGATCGGGCTGGCCGGTGTTTCCGGTTTGTTTCCAGTAATGAAAGCCGGCCTTCCAATCCCACATCGCCCAGCCGAGGCCAAGCTCGTCCATGCGCTGGCGCATCTCCTGATAAAACCGGACGCGCGAATTCGTCGGCGCGTAAGTTGCGTAGCAACCGAACTCGCCCACGTGAACCGGTCGGCCATAGTAATCGCCCCACTGCTTCGCGATGAGCAACGGTCCTCGAAACGCCGCGGGGCTGGACGGATTCGCCTCCGCCGGCGTCGTGTTGTAATCGTTCAACCAGTTCGTCGCCCACGACGAGATGCCGGGCGCGGGCGTCGCTGGGGTTGGCGGCGGGCCGGGGAAAACGATGTTCGTTGTCGCCGTGTCCGGCATCGTCCAACTCGCGCCTTGGTGAGTGAAGTAAAACGGTTCGTAACTGTGAACGGTCACAACGAGATTCTCGTCCGTGTCCGGCAACCGCAGCGCGCCGAGTTGATCAATGCTGTTCCATTGTCCCGGCCCGACAAAAATCGTCCGGGCCGGACTGATGGCGCGGATGCGCTGAATGGCTTCGGCATAAATCGGATTGAGTGCCGTGGTCGTAGCGGCGGCTTTCGGTTCGTTGATCAGTTCAAACGCCAGCCCGGACGGGAAGTTCGAGTAGTGCGTGGCCAGTTGCTGCCAGATCGAATAAAACTTGTCCGTCCACGCGGCGGGGTCGCTCGTGAAATCGTCGAAGTGATGAATGTTGACGATCACGTTCAACCCGCGATTGAGCGCGTTGGTGACGAGGAAATCCGCCTTGCCGTAAATCGAATTCGAGATCGTGTAGTTCGGCGACGGCCCGCAGTAGTAATGCCACGCCATCGGCAACCGCACGTGATCGAACCCCTCGCCGCGAATCCAGACGAAATCATTCGTGCCGTAATGCCCGCCCCAATCTTCCCCCAGCGGCGCTTCGAGGTAATTGCCCAGGTTGACACCACGCATGAATTTGCGCGCGGCGACGTGCGCGGCAGAATTGGTATTCGTGATGCGCGCCATGTCCGTAAAATTCGTCGGCGTTTGCGCACGGGCGAAGAACCGCAACGTCACTGGCACGCCGCCCGTAACGCTGAGGTTGCAGGCGAGCGGCGCGTCGTGCCACACGCGCACGAAACGCACGCCGTCCACTGGCGCGACCGGCCCGTTGGTGACGATCGCTGAACCGTAAGGCCGATACCAGCCGCTCGGAACGCCGCCGCTGAAGGTCTCGAAGCTGCCGTTGGGCAGCGAAGTGTTCGTGGCCGAGAGCGCGTCCCAAAGCACTTCCTGTTTGTAGATCGAACCGCCCGGCGCTTGTTCCCACGGCCCGCGCAGCGTGAGTTCCACCGTGCCGTTGCTCGCGGCCGTAAAGCGGACGAGCAGTTCCGCCCACGTGAAATGGAAGATCGAAAGACTCGCCGTGTAACTGCGCGGTTGGTTGGCGGGCGCGATCCAGTCCTGCCGGGCCATCGAACCGCCGCCGATGAGCACCTGCCCGTTCGTCAGCGACCCGACGCTCACGCTCGCAAACAAATCGAACCGCGCCACCGGCGAGAGATTTTCGGGATTCGACTGCGCGCACAGCCCACCTCTGAGAACGAGGAGAGCACATCCGGCGCAAACAACGTGACGAAACGCAAACATCATGGCCCGGACAATACGCCAATCGCGGGTCGCCCGCCAACGGAACTTTCAATCACCCAACGCGCAACCAGACGGTCTTGAGATAGGCCGGCTCGGCCCGGCTCACGGGAAAATCCGGCGGTTGCGGCACGTAATGCTGCTGGACGATTTTCCGGCCAGCCCTTCGGATCGCCTCTTCGACTCGCGCGAGAAAATCTTCGGGCGACCACTCGGCGGCGTTAGTTGAGGCGAACAAGACACCGCCCCGCTTCAGCACCGGCAACGCGGCGGCGACAAGTTTGCCGTAATCTTTCTCCGCGCGAAACACGCCGCTTTCCTTCGATTGCGAAAAAGTCGGCGGGTCGAGCACCACGGCGTCGAAAGCACGTTGTTTTTTCGCGAGTCGTTTGAGCCAGTCAAACGTGTCGCCGTAGATGAAATCATGCTTTGCGGAGTCGAGTCCATTGAGTGCAAAGTTTCGTTTCCCCCACTCCAGATATTTTTTGGAGAGGTCAACGCTGGTTGTCCGCGCTCCGCCCAACGCCGCGCAAACGGAGAAGCTGCACGTGTAGGCGAAGGTGTTCAGCACCGTAGGACAGGCGTCGCGCCTGTCTCTGGGTTTTTCGGGAACGGATTCGGGGGAAGATGGAGACAGGCGCGACGCCTGTCCTACACGAAGTGGAAAATCCGCCGCGATGTTTCCGGTCAACAGCCGGCGCCGGTTGTCGCGCTGATCCAGAAACAAACCCACCGAGTAGCCCTCGCCAAAACTCAACTCGAACTTCACGCCGTTCTCCCGAATCGTGAACCGCTCCGGGGCGGCTTTGCCACTTGCCAACTTGGGCGATGCCTGAACCGTGTCGGTTTTTCGCACCTGACGGTTGAGAAACTTGTGATACCCCGCCTTTGCGGCTGGCATCGTCGCAAGCCGCTGATGCTGGGCATCGGTCAGTTCCGCTTCCGATTGCGACAAGAGGAAATCGCCGAGCCGCTCGACATACCAGCCAGTCCAGCCATCGCTAGCGCCGTGGACGAGACGGAACGAATCCGTTGCTTCTGGTTCGATGATCACCGCCCGCAACGTCAGTCGCGCATCCGTCTCGAAATCTGCCAGCGCGGTGAACGTTACCACTTCGTTCGTCGCCGGATGCTTGAAGTTGATTTCCGCCGCGTGCAGGCAGACGCGTTGAAACGACGAGCCGCCGTAAAGCGTGTCGCCCAGGATGGGAAAACCATTTTCCGCCGCGTGAACGCGGATCTGGTGCGTGCGGCCCGTTAGTGGCGAAGCCTCCACCGTTCGGAGTTCCGCCTTTAGGCGGCCCAATATTCCCGAACCGGCTGAAGCCGGAACTCCAAACCAGGTTTCCGCCGGCTCGCCGTGCGCACCGCTCACGTACCGTTCTCCGGCTCGGACAATTTTCGACTTTACCGTGAACTCGCGCTGCTTCGGTTCACGATCCGTCAAGAGCAGATATTTCTTGCCCACATTTCGCCCGGCGAACTGTTCCGTGAGCGAGCGGTTCGCCAGCTCCGTCTTGCCAAACACCATTCCGCCGCTGGTTTCCTTGTCGAGCCGGTGAATGATCGCGAGGTTGGCCCAGCGTGGTTCGCGATGTTTGAGCCAGTCGTAGATGCCCTCACCGGCATAAGGTGACGGCGCATGCGTGTTCCAACCGGCGGGTTTGTTGACCACCAGCAGGTGCTCATCCTCAAAAATAATGCACGGGATCATCGGCGGACAGATTCAGCCACAAAAAGGCGCAAAGAGCACAGAACAAAAAAATTGTTCCCTTTGTGACTTGTTGTGGCCCTCCCGCTTACCAGAATTGCCACGCGCCTTTCCAGACAACCCAGACGCCCAGCAGAAAATTCGTGATGCCGTGGGCGACGATGGCGTCACCCAGTCGCTTTTTCCAGATCACCAAACCTTGATACGCAAAGCCGCACAGCAGACCCGCGAGCCATTCCTCGTGTTCAAAAGCAAACACCGCCGACACCACGAAGAATGGCAGCGCGGCAAAAGTTCCGAGCGCCAACGATTGAAAATCCGACTTCGCGAGGTAGCGATAGAGGAACGAGCGGAAGAAAACCTCCTCCAACGCTGGCACGACCAGCGACGAGCCGAGAATTCGCACCGCAATGAATAACCACGCCAGCGCCGCGCCGCCGCCAAATTGCAAATGCGGATTCCAAGGCAGCGCCGGGGTCGCCGCAGCCTTGCTCAACCCGACTTTCACGCTGAGTTCGCTTAACTTGGGATAAAATCCATCCATGCCCACCCACATCGCGCACACCCCCACACCCACGACAACGGCTTCCCAACTTAACGCGCAACGCATCTCGGTCACGAACGGGCGCATCTCCCAAAGCAGCCACGCGCCCACAAGCGTCTTGGCGAGGTAAAACCAGTAACGCGATTCCTCGCCGAATTTTCCCTGGCCGTAGGTGAGCAGGAGAAAAACCGCGAAAGGCAGAACGCGGGCGGCGATGGGGGACTTTTCAAATTGCTTGCGCAAGAACATGGCGCGAAAGGTTGGCGAAAGAGATGCCGTGCGGCAAGCATATGCGGCGGGAGCATATGCGGCGGGAGGCGGACAGCTTTGTCCGCGCGAACCAAATGGAGCAATGGAGCTGGCGGACATGGCTGTCCGCGCTCCTCAATCCGGCATGTTCAAAACGTTGGTTTGCCCGGCCCGCACGACCGTGACGCTTTGCTGGCTGATGGCCACCACGCGATACTCGCCGCGCGTGCCGCCAACCAAAACCGTCCTGCCATTGAGCAGCGCCGCCGGCCGTTCAGGCCGGTAAAAAATTCCCTGCAACTTCGGCAACGGTGGTGGCGGTGGCGGCCCACTTGCGATCACAACGGTTTGCGTCGCTGCCGCCACGGGGGCTGGTGACGCGGGCACAGGCGGGACGCTCATGACGGACACCGGATTCGGCGCAGGCTTCGGCTCCGAGGGTGCGACAACAGCGTTCGGAAACGGGGTTGTTGGCTTGGGTGGGCTTTGGATGACTAGAGACGGCGCGGATGGATGAGCTGTCGGAACAGACGCGACTTTAGGAGTTGAGGTTGTCGCCGTGGGCTTTGACGCGACAGGTTTCGCCGCCGTGGCTGCGGACGCAGTTACGGGCTTCACAGCCGCCCCACTGGGTGGAAATTTTCTTGGCCCGCCAGACCCCATCGCGAACCAGGTAATAAGTCCGCCCACAATCACCAGCGCCACGAGTGCAAACGGGAGCAGAATGCCGAGGCTTGAATTTCTTCGCCGCACCGGCTCAACGGGGCGCAGTGCTGGTCCCGGCGATGGCGGCGGCGGGTTTTTTTGCTGGGCGTGCTTGGCGCGTTTGAGCGCGTCGTTTATGAGACTCACACGTCCACCTTCCCTTCGAGTTCACGGATGGCGAGACCGACCATGCCGTGCGTGATGCGGTCGGTTTGCTTGACGAAGCCGGCCAGCAGCGCCTTGTCGCAAACCGCGTTCACGAGGCGCGGAATGCCGCCGCTGTAACCATGCACGCGCCACAACGCCGGTCGCGTAAAATACGGCGCGCCCTTTGCGCCCGAAACTTCCAGCCGATGCTGGATGTAATGGCTCACCTCAAACCGGCTTAACGGCGCGAGATGGTAACGCACCGTGATGCGCTGGCGCAGTTGCCGCAGGCGCGGGTTGTTCAACCGGTCGCGCAACTCCGGCTGGCCCATGAGCACGATCTGCAACAATTTGCGGTCGTCGGTTTCCAGATTGGAAAGCAACCGCACCTGTTCGAGCAGTTCATCCGTCAGGTCCTGCGCCTCGTCAATGATCAGCACCGAGTCTTTGCCATACTCGACCTGCCGGAGCAGAAAATCGTTGATGGCGGCGATGGTTTCGAGCCGGTCGTGGTCAATGATGTTCAGGCCGAATTCGATGGCGATGGCTTTCATCAACTCGTCGGCGCTCATCACCGGATTGAGAATGAGCGCGGTGGAGAAAGTCCCGTCGAGTTGCTCCAGCATCGCGCGGCAGAGCGTGGTCTTGCCCGCGCCGACCTCGCCGGTGAGTTGCACGAAGCCCTTCCGCTCGCGGACGCCGTAAAGCAGATGATTGAAGGCCTCGCGATGTTTCGCGCTGTAAAACAGAAACCGCGGGTTCGGCGTGATGTCGAACGGCGGATCGGTCAGGCCATAATACTCAAGGTACACGCCATCCTGTTTAGCAGAATTGAAGGCAGAGGAAAGCCAAAGGTTGAATGACGAATGACAAATGACGAAACCCGAAAGAAACCCAGATCCCTCAAGAGCCAAACTTCATCTGGGCAGATTTCGTTTTCGAGCTTCGTGCTTCTTTCGCCATTCGTCATTCGAATTTTTTGAGCAACGCCCGAGCGGCCTGCGCCAAAGCGCCCGCCTCGCGCTGCGTGCCGATCGTGATTCGCAAGTAATCCTTCACCGCCGGCGCGCTGAACCAGCGGACGAGGATTTTTCGGTCGCGCAATTTTTGCAACCAGTCCTTCGCCGGAGAGAGCGGCGGCTTGGCGAGGACGAAATTCGTCTGGCTCGGCAAGACGCGAAAGCCGAGATCCGTCAATTCACGGCTCAACCACGTGCGCGTGGCGATGATCTTCCTGAAGTTCGCGCGGTAATAAGCGAGGTCGTCGAGCGTTGCTTCCGCAGCAATCTGGCCGAGGCCGTTGACGTTGTAGCTGTCGCGCATCTTGTGCAACGCCGCGATGAGTTCCGG
>JALOTT010000458.1 GCA_025457745.1 Verrucomicrobiota bacterium | reverse complement strand
GCACCTCCAACCCTCAATTGCCTAAGCCATGGACCTCACGCTACGCTGCGCCGCGTTGAACATTCTCATCGTCAAGATGAGCGCCATCGGCGACGTCATTCACACCTTGCCGGCGTTGACCACACTCCGCCGACATCAGCCGGAGGCACAGATCACCTGGTTGGTCGAGGAAGCCGCCGCGGAAATCATCCGCGGCCATGCCGCCTTGAACCGCGTTCTTGTGTGGCCCCGACGACAATGGGTTGCGGCCTTCAGGCAAGGTCGCTTCCTCGCCCTCCTGCGGCAGATCCAAACCTTCCTGCGCGAGCTGCGTGATACCGAATACGACCTCGTCATTGATTTCCAGGCACTGGCCAAGAGTGCGTTGTGGGTGGCCCTGGCACGCGGCAAACGCAAGGCGGGTTACGGACCGGGCATGCGTCACGATGAGCGAAGTTACCTGGTCCTCAACGAACGCGTGCCCGTCACCGATCCCAACGCGCATGCCATCGAACGCAACCTGCGTTTGCTCGAGGGACTCGGCTTCGCCCGGACCACGTTGGACTATGGGCTGCCTCTCTCGCCTGCGGACGACACCGAGGCGAGGGCGCTGCTGAAAATGGCTGGCATGGACGCGGATCAGCCCTTCGTGGCCATCAACGCCCTCACGCGGTGGCCCACCAAGAACTGGACTGAAGCGGGTTTCGCCTGCGTGGCCGACGCGTTGGCACAGCATCATATCCCCTGCGTCTTCACCGGTGCCCGCGGCGATGCGCCTGCTCTGGATGCGGTCGCCACCCAGATGCGAACCCCCATCCGTCGCCTGGATGGACGGACCTCGCTCAAGACCCTGGCGGCCGTCTTTCATCGCGCCGCAGTTGTTGTCTCCACGGATACCGGTCCCATGCATCTGGCCGTGGCTGCTGGCACACCGGTCATCGCCCTCTTTGGCCCCACCTCCCCCGGCTACACCGGACCCTACGGAGCGCAGCATACGATCCTGCGTGCCGGGGTGGAGTGCAGTCCTTGCTTCAAACGTGGCTGTGAAACCACCCGCTACGAAAAGCATGCGTGCATGCGTCGCATCCCGCCCAAGGACGTGATCGCCGCCGTCCTGCAACACCTCAAGCCCGGCGAAGGAGCAACGGCCCATGACCACTAACCTGCATATTTCAAAATCCTTGGCCCGAGCGCCGGTCTATGACCGGCTTACCAAGCTCGAACCGCTCAGCGCTGCTCACAGACCGGCGCTCCACCCTGCCGACAGTTCGTGCGGAGCTTGAAATATGCAGGATAAGCGCGCCCACAGTTGGCAGACGGGGTTGGCCTTGTTGGTCTATTGCCTGGCCATGGACGTTTTCTTTCCACTCGTGCTACTGCTGGTGACGCCCGTGTTGTTGTTCAAGGAGAAGCGGCGCAAGACCTTGCTCCCCCGCCTGGGATTCCAGGCGTACCCGGACTTCCCACCGGATGCGCCGGCGCCTCTTTGGGTGCATGCATTGTCCGTGGGTGAACTGTTGTCGTGCCTGCCCTTGCTCGAATCACTCAAGCCGCAGTTGGGCGTGCGCCCGCTGGTGCTCTCCGTTTCCACCTTCACTGCCCATCAATTGGCCCGCGAGAAAGCCCGCGCCTGGGTGGATCACCTCCTCTATTTCTCCTTCGACACGGCGTTCGCCAGGAATCGTTGCCTGCGCGGGATTCAACCTGCACTCGTGGTGTTGGTGGAAACAGACATCTGGCCCGGTTTCCAACGAATGCTGCGACGGCGCGGCATTCCCTGCCTGCTCGTCAACGGACGGCTCTCTCCTGCAACCCTCAAGGCTTGTCAACGGTTCGCGTGGTTGTATCGCCCCGCGCTCAATTCCTTCGCACGCATCCATCCCCAGTCGCCCGGCGAAGCCGAACGCTACCGCTCTGTGGGCGTCCACTCGGATCGCCTCGGCCAGGTCGGCAACTTGAAATTTGAGGCGAGGTTGTGCCACAGAACTCCGGAGGAAGCACGCGCGCTCCGCAGCGCGCTTGGCTTTGTGGCCGCAGACCCGCTCATCATCGCCGGCAGCACGCATCCGGGCGAAGAAGACATGGTGCTCGCGGCATGGCAAAAACTGCACGCGCGCCATCCTCGACTCCGGTTGATTGTTGTGCCGCGGCATCCGCATCGCGGTGAAGCGGTGGCGACGCTCTTTCGCAATGCAGGGCTGCGCACACGCCGTTACTCCGAACCGATCACGGAACACAATCAGCAGGTGCTCGTCGTGGATGTGCTCGGCGTGCTCGCTTCGCTTTACGCCGCCGCCGACCTCGCATTTGTTGGGGGCAGCCTCGTGAAGAAAGGCGGACAAAATCCGATCGAACCGGCTGCTGCGGGTTGCCCCGTACTGTTCGGTCCGGATATGAGTGACTTTCCGGACATCTCCAAGGGGCTCATCCATGCAGGCGCAGCGCAGATGGTGGACGGACCGGAATCACTGGAAAAATGGCTTGACACTCTCTTGGCCAGCTCCCCACGGCGCGCAGCCATGGGAAACTGCGGCAGGGAATGGGTCCGATCCCAAATCGGCGCCAAGGCCGCCATTTGCTCCGAAATCGTCACTTCTCTCCAAATCGGCGCGCGTGCTCCGCAAATAGAATGAGCTGCGGAGACAATCCTGAATTTAACTCAAATCACAAACTATTTATCATAAACAGTTTGTGATTAATATGGAACAACCAAAAAAATTTTCAAAAACTTGTTGACCCGCACGTTTGGCTGGCTATGATTTGCAGCGTTGAAGGGACGATGTTGAGTGGCCGACCTTCGGCTCGGCCTCTCAATATTTTTCTCTCAATACATCTCGAGGCGGTGCCTCGACGATCTTTGAAAACTGAATAGTGCGATAAGTGTAAGAGCCCTTTGGTTTCGGGTGTCAGCGCCCGAGACCGAGTTTTAAAGACAGTTAAATCCGGCGAAAGCCGGTCAGCATCAAGCTGCCGTTTTTATTACGGAGAGTTTGATTCTGGCTCAGAACGAACGCTGGCGGCGTGGATAAGACATGCAAGTGGAACGACGACCGTTGAATAGCAATATTTGGCGGAAGGAGTCGCGCAAGGGTGCGTAACACGTGGGCAACCTGCCCTGAAGTTTGGAACAACTTGCTGAAAGGCGAGCTAATACCAAATGTGATTGCTGCCGGGATTCCGGTGGCACTCAAAGCTGGGGATCGCAAGACCTGGCGCTTCAGGATGGGCCCGCGGCCTATCAGCTAGTTGGTGAGGTAACGGCTCACCAAGGCGAAGACGGGTAGCTGGTCTGAGAGGACGACCAGCCACACTGGAACTGAGACACG
>JALOTT010000457.1 GCA_025457745.1 Verrucomicrobiota bacterium | reverse complement strand
TGTTCCCTCCTGTTCAAGCCGCACCGTTCCGGCTTGGGTCCACCCGCAAGGCTCGAAGAGCCCCTCCGACTCGGGCTTGCCCTCAAACCCTGCCAAAGCGTATTTGTCAACTCTTTAGACCCCATTGCCTTTCCTTCTGAACTGTGCGGCCAATTGAAGGTTGTCCTCCATCGTCATTTTGTCAGGCCTCATGCTTTTCGTCGGTCGCTTTGAAGTTGCCGTCTTTGCTTTGCTCCCTGCAAATCCTCTTGGCATTGAGGAGGCCAATGATGGGTAGTGAGACCGCAAGAAGAAACAGTATCAGATGCAAACCAAGGTACCCTCCAGAACGCCGAATCCACCATACCCCTGCCCACAGACATAATGCTCCGAGCAAGATGCAGCCATACGATGCCAGAAGCAGAATCTTATTGAAAACACTGAACTTCATGTGGCCTGACGCAACGGTCAGCGACAGCCGGGAATGGCGCGTCGCTCGCAATGTAAATGTTCAAGTTCTCCGTCATCGTAAATCGCAGATCGCGTCGACTGTTCACCGGAGCGGGGTTTAGGTCGGTTCATGCTCTTGACTTCCGCCTGACCGCCCTCAGCCGGTAAATCAGAATCGGGGTGTCTTGTCTTATCGCAGATATTCATCCCCCGCGTTTTGTGGGCTCGCGGGTTCCGCTTCAATCACCCCGGTGGCCTCTTTCAAAAAGATGTGTGCGATGATTACATCATTCCACAACTGACCGAGGTCCTTGCTATCAACTGTTCCTGGACGATGCGGCGGCTGGCGGCGAGGGCGGCTCGCGCTTCTGCGGGGCGTCCCAGGTGCTGGTAGCTCATCGCTTGCACAGCCTGGGCCACGGGCTGGAAGAAAATGTAGCTGCTGCCCGCCACGGACCCCGCAGCCTGAATCGCCTTGGTGTAGTCCCCCTGGCGATATTCAGCCAGGGATTCACACAGGTTGAACGCGTCGCGGTACTGGCTGAACTCATCAAATTGCTGGCCGGCCGCGCCCTGGCGAACGATTGTGCGCACCAGTTGGTCCAGGCCGGGCGTGTCTTCCTCGTCCAACGCTCGCAACATTGCCGCTTTGGCGACGCGTTCCGCGGTCAGGGCATTCTCCGTGTCCTTGAACCTGACGAGCATCGCCCTGCGCATGGCATCGTAGGCCGTATCCTCGCCCAGGTGCACCAACAAGGGCGCCAGAATAAACCAATGCCAGTGGTCGTCGGGCTCCATTTCAATCAGTCGGTTCAGGTCGGTCGCCGCCTCGCGGAATCTGCTCTGGCGCGCCCTCAGGTCCGCCCGCATTCTCAACGCCTGGATTTCCACATTGCCGCCCCGGGCGCTGGTGCCGGCTAGTTCATTCAGAATCGGTTCGGCTTCCATGAGTCTTCCCGCATTCACCAGCTCGGCGGCGTCACGCACCTTCCCCTGGAACTCGCGTGCCTGGGTGACGCGCTCAATCAACTCCGGATTGCCAAACGCGATGACCTCCGCCTGCGTCAATGCCGCCTCCTGCTGCGCCATGGTCGCCGCCCGTCGTGCCTCGCGTTCGCGGAAGAACATGATCGTGGACACTGCCAGCCCGAGGGAAAGCGTTGCGAAGACCGCTCCCGCGGCGATCACCATGACCACGCCCGCCACGAAGGCCACCTTGTTGCGCCGGGCAAACTTTTCCAGGCGATACCAACCACTGGGCGGGCGGGCCAGGATGGTTTCATTGTTCAGAAACCGTTCAATGTCCTTGGCCAGGCTGCTGGCACTGTCGTAGCGCCGCGTGCGTTCCTTCTCCAGGGCCTTCATCACGATCCAGTCCAGGTCGCCCTCGACACTCCGCACCAGTTCGCCGGGGCTCATCGACCGCCGGGCAGCCATCCGGGCCATCTCCTCCCGCTGGGTGGAATGCAGGCGGGTGGACGGCTTTACCGGGTCCTCCTCGCGGATGCGCCGCCGAGCTTCATCCAGTCCGGCCTGCGCCAGATCCTCGGACTTGAACGGGGGCCGGCCGATGAGCAGTTCGTAAAGCAGCACGCCCAGACTGTAAATGTCGCTGCGGGTGTCAATGTCCAGGGCGCTCAAACCTGCCTGCTCCGGACTCATGTAGGCCGGGGTGCCGATGAATTGCGCGAAGCCGGTGAACAAGGTCTTGTCGGTCAGCTTGGCTTCAGTGGCCTTGGCAATGCCGAAATCGATGACCTTGGGAATGGGTTCGTTGTCGTGCAGCGCCACCAGGACATTCGACGGTTTGATATCGCGATGGATGATGCCCTTTTGATGGGCATGCTGAATGGCCTTGCAGACCTCGATGAACAGCAACAGCCGTTCGCGCGTCGCAAGCTTCGCTTCGTCGCAATAGCGCGTGATGGGAATGCCGCGCACCAGTTCCATCACGAAATAGGGGCGGCCGGAGTTGGTGGTGCCCGCATCGAGCACCTTGGCAATGTTGGGATGATCCATCATCGCCAGCGCCTGGCGTTCCGCCTCGAACCGGGCGATCACCTGCCGGCTGTCCATGCCCAGCTTGATGATCTTCAGTGCCACGCGACGGCGGATGGGTTCCGCCTGCTCGGCCAGATACACCATGCCGCAACCGCCCTCACCGATTTCCTGAAGCAACTTGTAGGCACCGAGGCAGGCGCCGACCCCTTCCGCCGCTGGGATCGCTTCCATGGCGACGGTCCCGGGGTCATCGCTCTGCGCCAACCGAAGTTCCTCCTGAACCTGTGCCAGCAACCTGGCATCGCCGGCGCACGCCTGCTGGACAAAAGCGTCTCGTGCCGTCCCCGCCGGTTTGGCGAGGGCCGCCGATACAATGGCCATCACTTGCACGTTGCCGGCCATGATTTCACTCAGCTTCCATATACACCCACTCGTAGGACAGGCGTCCCGCCGTAGTGCTTGCTGAGATCCCCACCAATCGCCTTGAACGGAGCGTGGAGAGCGCGAGCGATTCGCTCAGTCGCAGAATCGCACATGTTCGCATGGAGACCGGGTTCCATATTGCGCTAGACCTTATGGCGTTGCGTAAAAGTGAAGAGGGTGTGTGATTCTGGTGCGCGGGTTATCGGCGAGTGCCGACCTATCCGCAATATGACAGGCGCGATAAGCGCCCGAGTCATCATCCACGAATAGAACCAAACACCCATGAAGAAAACAGTGCATTACATCGGATTGGACGTCCACAAAGAAACCATCGCCGTCTCGATCGCGCCGGCCGACTCCGCCGAAGTTCGGCGCTACGGCATCATCAACGGCTCGCTCGACGCGGTGGACAAGCTGGTCAAAAAGCTCGCCTTGCCCGGCATCGAGCTGCGCGAGTCCAGCAG
>JALOTT010000456.1 GCA_025457745.1 Verrucomicrobiota bacterium | reverse complement strand
TCAACTCCGCCAATCGCAGCGCGTCGTGAGGTTCAGCGGCCTGCGCGGCTGCGTAAAGCATCTGGCGGGCGCGCGCCGCTGGAGTCCGCGCTGCCAGGGTTTGCATGATCAGATTGTCGCCTACCTGCGCGAATGTCTGGGCGCCGAGGCGCGCGCGACGGAATGTTCGCTGGTGGTCGAGTGAAACCGTTCCCCTCCTTGGAGGGGCCGGGTTCGGGCCAGCCGGAGCAAGACTTGAACCTATGAGCAAAACCTTGTTTGAAAAAATCATCGCCCGCGAAATTCCGGCCACGATTGTCTATGAAGACGACCTCGTGCTCGCTTTTAGCGACATCAAACCGCAAGCCCCCGCGCATGTTTTGATCATTCCCAAGAAGTCCATCGCGCGGATTGCCGAAGCTGTGCCCGAAGATCAGAAGATCCTCGGTCATCTCCTGTTGAAGGCCGCCGAAGTTGCCGGCAAACTCGGCCTGGCGAAAAGCGGCTACCGTCTGGTATTCAACAACGGCCCCGACGCCGGCGAGGCCGTGCCGCACCTGCATTGTCACATCATTGGCGGACGGAAGATGAGTTGGCCGCCGGGGTAAAAGCTCCAGACTTGAATCGTCTTGCTTGGGAAACGTCCCGCGTGTTTTCCGAATAAGAGTTTGACACTTCCCGGCGAAAAATTATCTTGGCCCTACAAATTCGTTATGGCTGAAAATATTCCGAACATCCCGAGTGGCGCGGTTCCCCCGAAAAAGGAAACCGGCAAGGTCCAACCCAAGAAGGAAACCGTCCGCATCAATCTGCCGCCCAAACCTTCGGCGGCACCGACCATCAAATTGCCGACGCTTCCGCCCGGCGGCCCCACCGGAGCAACCGCAGCCCCGATGGCCCCGGCGGCCCCCACAGGGCCGGCGGCAGCCCCCGCCGCTCCACGCGCTTCGGCGGCGCCCGTGGCCGCCCAACGCCCGGCCCCGGCACTTGCGGCGGCACCCACCGTCAGCCCCCTGGACACCATCCTGGCCATCGCTGCGGCCGTGGTTGGCTTGCTGGCGGTTGGCAGCGCGCTTTACCTGATTTTTGGAATTCCCACACAGTAACGCCCGGGTTTGCCCGGAATTTATCGTTGTCGACAAAAATATTCTCGCTTGGCCTATGGCTGATTCCAACATTGCGACTTTGACGCAGGAAAACTTCGCCACCGAAGTGCTCCAATCCCCGGTGCCGGTGCTTGTTGATTTCTGGGCCGAATGGTGCGGCCCCTGCAAAATGATCGCGCCCGTCCTCGACGAACTCGCCGCCGAATACGCCGGCCGGGTCAAAATCGGCAAGGTGAATATTGACGAGCATCAGGGTCTGGCCGCCGAATACGGCGTGCGCGCCATTCCCACGTTGCTGATGTTTCACAAGGGCCAGGTGACCGAGCAACTGGTGGGCGCGCGCAGCAAACGCGACCTCAAGGCGAGCCTCGACCGTGTCTCGGCCTGACCGCCCCGAAAGCTTTCGGGGCATGCCGCTCATTGTCACGCCCGGACAATTCACCCAGCGCGCGGAATTTTATCATCAGCTCGCGCAACTCACGTCGGCCGGCATCGGCCTGCCGCGCGCGCTGGAACAACTCCAACGCCATCCGCCCGCCCGCTCGTTCCGGGGGCCGATTCAGCGGCTGCTCCAGCGAATCAACGCCGGCACCACCTTCACTGAATCGCTGCAACTCCCCGGTGGCTGGCTGCCCGCGTTCGACATTGCCTTGCTCGATGCCGGCGAACGCAGCGGCCGGTTGGACGCGTGTTTCAAGTTGCTGGCCGATTACTACAACGACCGCGCCCGCATCACGCGCCAGATGATTGCCGACCTTGCTTACCCGGTGGGGCTGTTGCACATGGCAATCTTCATTTTCCCCTTCGCCAAATTTTTCATGTCCGGGAACCTGTTTGCCTACCTCGCGCAAACTTTTGGCGTGCTGATTCCGCTTTACGTCATCGTTGTGGCGATGATTTACGCCGGGCAAAGCAAGCATGGCGAACACTGGCGCGCGTGGGTGGAAGCCATCCTGCATCCCATTCCCATGCTGGGAACCGGGCGACACTATCTGGCGTTGTCGCGACTGGCCGCCGCGCTCGAAGCGCTCATCAACGCCGGCGTGACGATCATTGAGGCGTGGGAGCTGGCCGCCACCGCGAGTGGTTCGCCGGCGTTGCGCCGCGCGGTTCACGCATGGAAACCGCAATTGCTCGCGGGCGAAACGCCTGCCGAAGTTATCCGCGCGAGTCCCCGGTTTCCGGAAATGTTCGCCAACCTTTACAGCAGCGGCGAAATCAGCGGCAAACTCGACGAGACCTTGCGCCAGTTGCGTCGCATCTATCAGGAGGATGGCACGCGCAAACTGCACGCCGTGGCGCAATGGGTGCCGCGATTCATCTACCTGGCGGTGGCGCTGATGATCGCCCACCGCGTCGTGCAGTTCTGGGCCGGCTACTTCAAACAAGTTCAGGACGCGGGCGGATTCTAGGAAACCTCAAAGCAGCCGTGCCCCGATTCGTAGCGCCGGGTTGATGCCGGGTCTTCTGTCTTCCAAGGGGGCGTGATACCCTGTCGCACAGATGTTTCGTGTGATCTTCCATCTGGACATGGATGCGTTTTACGCCTCGGTCGAGCAGCGGGACGACCCGGCCTTGCGCGGCAAACCGGTGATCGTCGGCTCGCCCCCGACGCAGCGGGGCGTGGTCTGCGCGGCCAGTTACGAGGCCCGCACCTTTGGGGCGCGCTCGGCCATGCCCAGCGCCACGGCGGGACGGCTTTGTCCCAAGGGCATCTTCGTTCGTCCCCGCATGGACCGTTACCAGGAGGAATCGCGGCAGATCATGCAGATCGCCGCCCGGATTGGGGCGGTAATCGAGCAGATGTCCATTGACGAAGCGTATCTCGATTTGTCGGCGGTCGTTCAGGCGCAGGATGCCGATGCCAAACTGCGCCAGTCCCTGCCCGTGGCGCGGCAGTTGAAGCAGTGGATCGTGTCGGAGCGCCAGTTGACCACCACCATTGGCATTGCCTCCAACAAGTTGCTGGCCAAGATCGCCAGCGACTACCGGAAGCCTGATGGCCTGACGCTCATTCCCGAGCAGGGCAAGGTGCAGTTTTTACGACCGCTGCCCGTTCGAGCGGTTTACGGGGTGGGCCGCGTTACCGAACAGGTGCTGAACCAAGTGGGTGTCCGCACGGTTAGAGCCTGTCATGCACTTTAGTCGAGAGGTGTTTTGAGGGTGAATTGACGCAAGTACTTTTCTCTGGCTCCTTTCCAGCGAATATGTGAAAAGCTGGGAATGACGAAAGCACGCGAGAGTTATCCGAGTGATGTGAGTGATGAAGAGTGGGCATTCTGCGCGCCGTATCTGACGCTGATGAAGGAAGACGCGCCGCAACGAGAGTATCCGCTGCGCGAACTCTTTAACGGTCTGCGCTGGTTTGTGCGCGCGGGTTGTCCGTGGCGGATGATGCCCAACGATCTGCCGCCGTGGCACGCGGTGCAACAGCAGACGCAGCGCTGGGTGCGCGCGGGTTGCTTTGAGAACCTGGCGGAAGATTTGCGTTTGCTGCTGCGCATAAGCGCAGGCCGGAACGACGCCCCCAGTGCGGCGATTTTAGACAGTCGCACTTTGCAGTCCACGCCGGAGAGCGGAGGGCGCGGCGGTTACGACGGGGCGAAGAAACGCAAAGGCAGCAAAGTGCATGCGGCGGTGGATACGCTGGGACATCTGTTAGCGCTGAAAGTCACCGCCGCCAACGAACAGGCCCGGGCGCAAGTAAAGGAACTGGCGCAAGCGGTGCAAGCCGCCACGGGTGAGAACGTGCAACTGGCGTATGTGGATCAAGGCTACACCGGGGAGCAACCGGCCGACGATGCGGCGGCCCACGGGATAAAATTGGAAGTGGTGAAACATCACGAAGCCAAACGTGGATTTGTGTTGTTACCGCGCCGTTGGGTGGTGGAACGCACGTTTGCGTGGGCCGCACGTTTCCGCAGACTGGCGCGTGATTACGAACGACTCGCGGCCACCTTGGCCGGCTATCACTGGCTTACGAACGACTCGCGGCCACCTTGGCCGGCTATCACTGGCTCGCCGTCGCCATGCTCATGCTGAAATTGGTATTCGCCAAAAGTGCATGACAGGCTCTATGCCGGCGACCTGCGTGCATTGGTCGGTTCGTTCGGGCCGAAGTTGAAACAATTTGCCATCGGCGAAGATGACCGCCGGCTGGAGTGGGGCGATGAAATCAAGAGCCTCAGCGGCGAAGAAACATTTCTGAAGGATACGGACGACCGGAAAGTGCTGCGGGCCTGTCTTCGGGCGCAGGCGGACGACATCGCCGCCCGGCTGAAACGCCGCTGGCTCGGGGCGCACACGGTGCAGGTGAAAGTCCGTTATGGGAACTTCACGACGCTGACGCGCCAGGTCACGGTGGAAGAACCGCTCACCGAGGCCCATGACATCTACCGGCTGGGCTGCTTTCTCCTGGGTCGGGAGAAACTGGTGTCCCGCCCGCTGCGGTTGCTGGGGCTGGGGGTGAGCCGCTTGCGGGAACCGAGCGGGCAACAACTGGTCTTGCTGTGATAACGGGCAAGCCGCCCAAGCGTTTTTTTCCTTCCGGTGAAAACTGGGAAAACTTCAAACGGCCTCAGCATTGCCAAACCGTTTCTGGTTTGCCTATCCTTCGACCATGAAACGTCTGCTTGCTCTCGTGGCTTTGGCCTTGGCCGTCACGCTTTTACCGGCGTCGGCGGAAGGCCCGGATGACCAATACGTCCACTTTTATTACCTGATGCAGCAGGCCGACATATTGAACAGCTCCGACCAACCCGCCGACGCCCTCGCCAAGTATCTTGAAGCCCAGACCGCCCTTCTGAAAATTCAAAAAGTTTACCCGGACTGGAACGTCAAGGTCGTCAATTTCCGGCTCAACTATCTCGCCTCAAGAATTTCCGCGGTCACGGATAAAGTTCCCGCGCCCACCGCGCCGCCTGCGACTGCGGCCCCGGCGGTGACCGCCCCGAAAGCTTTCGGGGCTCCCGTCAACCCTGCCGCGCCGGCCGACCTCGACCGCCAACTGTCCGCGTTGCAGGACGACCTGCGCAGGTTGCAATCCGACAAGGTTCTGTTGGAAATGAAACTCAAGGAGGCCCTGGCCACGCAACCGGCGGCGGTTGACCCGCGGGAGTTGACCAAGGCGCAGGAAAAAATCCAGTCGCTGCTGAAGGAAAACGAATTGCTGAAGGCGACTCCAGCATCGGAACCGGTCCAATCTCCGGCCGGGGCCGATCCGAAAGCGCTGGCGGAAACCCAAGCGGCGTTGGCCGACGCCAATCGCAAACTGAACGACCAGACTGAGCGCGCCAACGCGCTGGCGATGGAAAAGAAAGCCCTGCAGAACCGTCTCGACAGTCTCACCCCCAGCGTGGACAACGCCGCCCAGCTCAATCTCATCAAACAGGCTCGCGATGAAGCGGAGCGCAAGCTCGCCGACCAGACCGCTCTGGCCGCCAAGCTGGCCGCCGAGAAGGAAACGCTGCTGGCCAGCATCCAGACGCTCACGGCCGGCGCCGAAGCCGCCGAAACCCTGCGCGCGGAGAATCAGATTCTCAAAAAGCAGCTCGCTGATGCCAAATCGTCCGCCGGCAAGTCCGAGGACTTGAGCCGGCAACTCGCGCAGGCCGAGGCCCGCGTCGCCGCGCTGCAATCCGACTCCGAGATTTTACGCCTCGAAAAACTTGCCCTCGAAAATCGCGTCAAGACTCTCGGCGCACAGACCATCACCTCAACGGTCATTCCCCCGGCCGGTCGGGCCGAGGATTTGCAACGCATCAAGCTGTTGGAGGCCGAGCGCCACGAGCTGGCGATGAAACTCGACGCCGCCAACAAGGAACTTTATGGCCGCAAAGGCCAAGCGACCGCCGCAAAAATCGAGGAACTGTCGGACCAGATCAGCAGGTTGCGCGCGCGGCTGGTAATTTTTGAGGCCCGCGCCGTGCCTTACACCGCCGAGGAACTCGCGCTGTTCAAGCCGTCCCAACCGGTGCTCGGGGTCGCCGATCCGAAGGCCGGCAAGAAGTCCGTGAAGGAACTGCCGCGCGGCACCGCCTCGCTCGTGGCCGAAGCGCAGCGCGAATTCGCGGCCAAGCGCTTCGCGCAGGCCGAGGAAAAATATCTGGTAGTCTTGCGGCAGGATGAAAAGAACGCCTACACGCTGGCCAACCTCGCGGCGATTCAACTGGAACTCAACCGGCTCGACGAGGCCGAAAAACATATTCAAAAAGCATTGGCGTTGGATGCGAACGACGCCTACA
>JALOTT010000455.1 GCA_025457745.1 Verrucomicrobiota bacterium | reverse complement strand
CAACTGGCCTTGGGCAAGGATGTGGCCTTCCATTGCTTTGAGCAGATCGGGCTTGGTCGCGCCGGGCTTAAGGTTGAGCACGGTGTCGAGCGCGTAGAGTTTGAAGAAGTAACGATGCGCCCCGCCGGGCGGTGGACACGGCCCGCCATAGCCGACCCGCTTGAAATCGGTCGTGCCCTGCTTGGTGCCATTGGGCAGGGTCGGCGTCTTGGCGATGTTTTCCGCCAGTTCGGTGGTGGTCGCGGGTAAATCGTAGAGCACCCAATGCACCCACGTCATTTTCGGCGCCTTGGGGTCCGGGGCGTCGGGATCGTCGGCGATGAGTGCGAAACTCTTGGCGTTGGCTGGTGCGCCAGTCCATTTAAGCTGCGGTGAGACATCGCTGCCCTGACAGGTGTATCTCTGCGGGATGGGCTGGCCTTCCACGAAGGCGGTGCTGGTGATTTGAAGGGTCATAGGTTTCTTTTCCTTTGTCGCTGGTTTCGGTTCTTGCGCGGGCGAATTCAGGAAACTGGCGAAAGCCAGCAGCGTCACGCAACAGACAGTACGCAACCGGATGCGGCTGGCCAGAAATCCCCCGCTGGTCGGACACCGCATTATCTTCCGCGCGTTCACGGTTCAACCTTAACCGGCATCCGCAAAAGTGGAACAGGAAGTTGTTCACAGCCGGATGCCAAAGACCGGGTGCACGCGAAATCTGTTGTCGCCGGTCGCGGGTTGGGCAAGTATAAAAACCGCGATGGCGTTCAAAGATTTTCCAGAACAGGAACAGGGCGTGACGTTGCTCCAGCGCTCGTTGGAGCGCGGGCGGCTGGCGCACGCGTATCTTTTCACCGGTCACCGGCTGGAGGAACTGGAGGCGCTGGCGTACACGCTGGCCAAGACGTTGAATTGTCAGAAGCCGGCTCGCGGCAAGGGCGGCGTGGGCATTGATTGCTGCGATGAGTGTCTGGTGTGCCGCAAAATCAACGGCGAAACTCACGCAGACATTCATTGGGTGCGGCCGGAGTCGAAATCGCGCGTCGTCACAATTGACCAGATGCGGGAACTGATGCGGGAAATTCAACTCAAGCCCACCGAGGCGGAGTACAAGGTGGCGGTGATCGTCGGGGCGGATCGTTTGAACGTGCAGGCAGCCAATGCGTTCCTGAAGACGTTGGAAGAACCGCCGCCGAAGTCGGTCTTGATTTTGTTGAGCACGGAGCCGCAGCGGATTCTCGAAACGATTCTCTCCCGCTGCTTGCGTTTGAATTTCGCCGGCGAGGGCGGGCGGCAATTGGACGCGCCGCAGATGGAATGGCTGTCACGGTTCAGCGAAGCGGCGGTCGAGCAGAAGAGTCTGCTGGGCCGCTACCGGCTTATGGACGTGTTGCTGCAAAAGCTGGCGGAAATGAAGTCGCGCGTGGAGGAGGCCCTGACCGCGCGTTCGCCGCTGGAACGCTATGACGACGTGGAAAAGGATTTGCGCGAGCGGTGGGAGGAGGAATTGAAAGCGGCCATCGAAGCGGAATATCGGCGGCAACGGACGGATTTATTGATGATTGTGCAGTGGTGGTTGCGCGATGTGTGGCTAAGCACGCTGGCGGCGGGACACGAGTTGCTCAACTTTCCAAAACTCGCCGGGACAAGCACGGTGGCGGGACGCATCACGGCGCGTCAGGCGATGGAGAACTTGCAAATTATGGAACAAACACAGCGATTGCTGCACACGAATGTGCAGGAGGTGCTGACGGTGGAGGTGGGATTACTCAAGCTCAAGTTGTGAGTGCGCCCGCCGCCAATGCGCCGCGACCGCGCTTCGCGGGGCGCGATTTTTTCGCGGTGGTCTTTGGGTTGTTTCTCGGACTGGCGATGGTCAAGTTCGGCAACCCGGTCATCCTCGATGGGACCTTTGATCCCATCACGTCCCTTTCCGAATTGTGGGGGAATCCATGGCCGGCGCATTGGGGAAACCGCCTGCTCCTGCCGCTCGCCTTGGCCGGCGGATGGCTGGCGCTGACCTCGAAATCGGGCTGGCCGGGGAGGCGCTGGCTTTGGTGGTTGCCCGCGGTGTGGTTCGGCTGGCAACTCGTTTCCGCGACGCAAACGGTGGACCGCACTCTCACGGCGACGACGCTGTGGCATTTCGCCGGGTGTCTGGCGTGTTACTTCATCGGCGCGCTGGTGCTGGGTCGCAAACGCGCGTTGAGATTGGTGCTGGCCGGCGTGCTGGCGGCGTTTGCGTTTTGCCTCGTGCGCGCAGTCAACCAGCGGCTTTTTGAATTTCCGCATGACCGGCAAGTCCTGATCGAAGGCGAACGCGCTGGCTGGACAAATTTCGCGCCGGACGTGTTCCAGGATTTGAAGCGCAACCATTTCATCATTGCCACCAACGGCGTGGACGTGGCGAATCCCGCGATGCTTGAGAAGCTCAGGAAAGGCCGTGTTCACGGCACAATGGTTTATCCCAACGCGCTGGCTGGCGTGGTGTTGCTGCTGTGGCCCTTGGCCATCGTGTTGGCTTTCAAGAGCGCACAGACGCTCCGGTTTCCTGTTCATGCGCCGGTCATCGCGCTCACCTTGTTCCTTGGCGGCGCCGGCATGATTTGGAGTGGATCGAAGTCCGGCTGGCTGATTGCGCTGGCGATCAGCGGCCTGTGGTTGTTCCGGTTAAACTGGCCGAAGCGATGGAAATGGATGGTGGCCGTGGTGGTGGTCGGGGTCGGGCTGGGGCTGTTTGCGTTCAGGTTTCATAATTATTTTGCCGCGGGCGCGACGAGTGTCGGGGCGCGGTTCGATTATTGGCGCGCGGCAGTGAACATCACGGCTGAGCATCCGTTGTTTGGATCCGGGCCGGGAACTTTTCAACGGCCCTACGCGCGGCTGAAGTCGGTGGATGCGGAGATGGCGCGCCTCACGCACAACGATTACCTGGAACAGTTCTCCGACTCAGGGGTCATCGGCGGAATCAGTTACGTGGCGTGGATTGGCTGCTTGCTCGCGACCCTCGGTTGCCGGGCCTGGCGATTGAAAGACCCGCTGCCGCTGGCGGTTTTTGTGGGTTTGTTGGGCTGGTTTGCGCAGGGGATCAGCGAATTCGGACTTTATATTCCGGCTTTGGCGTGGACAAGCTTCTCGTTGCTCGGCGCGCTGCTGGGAGTTATGGGAAACCGGCGGTGACCGGCACCTCGTGCCTCCCTGCGGTGGGAAGAAGAGGCTGCAAAGGGATGGGGTGGAGCAAGAAAATTCGGGGCGCGATTGTTGGGGCTTTAGCCCTAATGCCTTTCGGAAACGCACGATGGGTCAGACAAAGGTGAAGCGGAGCGGGCCTTCAAACGATTTATTTTCCAGCAAGCGGGGCCAACTGCTGACC
>JALOTT010000454.1 GCA_025457745.1 Verrucomicrobiota bacterium | reverse complement strand
GGAACGGGGCGAAAGTATCCGCATCATCAGCGCCCGGCGCGCCAGCAGACGAGAACGAAAATCCTATGAAGAGAGCAACTGACAAAGCCGCCGAAATCGAAATGCGGGCCGAGTATGATTTCTCGCAGGGCGTTCGCCGCAAATATGCCCGGCGGTATGCCCGGGGCGCGAACGTGGTTGTGCTCGAAGCGGACGTGGCGAAGATGTTCCCCAACGCCGAGGCGGTAAACAATTCATTGCGCGCGCTGGCGAGCATCATCCGCCGGCAACACAAGTCGCCGGCCGGCAAGTAAGCAGCTTGCCCCAATCTCGCCCGCCGGGCACCCACACCGTCCCCTGCTTGGCGGTGGATGCCTTCGGCGTGATCAGCACCACCAGTTTCACCGTGACGGTGCTGCTGCCTCCGCGACCCGTCTTGGCTGGCTGCACCGTGGCCGGGCCCGGCCAGTTCCAGTTGCACGGCACCGGCTCGACGGGTTTGACCTACACACTGCAGATTTCCAGCAACTTGGAGGAATGGACGGACCACACCAACGTTGTATCCGATCCGGGCGGACTGATTGATCGCCCGATGAACATGGAAACCAACGCCCCCCGCCTGCTTCTACCGCCTGCGCTGGCCGTGAGCGATTTGGTTGGGGGTTGAGAGCGCGGTCGCGTTCCCACAAACGCGGCTGCGTATTAAGGGCCGGAGCACAGGCCACAGCACGCGCTTTGAATCATTCGACTAGGAGACGAGGTGAGGAGTCTCTAAATTTGGCCGTGCAGAGATTTGAGACTCGTCACCTTGTCTCCTACCGGAAAACAATCGAACGGTGCAGGTGCTGCTGCTCGTCGTTCCGCCGGTGCCGGTCCAGTTGGTGTGGAAGAACTCGCTGCACGCCTCGTCGGGACGACCGCGAATGAAGTCGCTCACGTCAGGCAGGAGCGGTGGGGCGTTTCTTGCGAACTGGCGGATTTATCTTGCGCGGGGCAAATGAAACCAACCGGTCCTTGTGTTGCGCTTCGAGGGCCTTCAAGTGTTTGAACAGCCGATGCACGTCGTAGCCACACTCCGCGGATATCTGGTCGCGAACTCGCCAGACTTCCTCAAGGATTTCGTGTTTCATACAGTTTACGGTAGCATAAGTTCATAGGGAGTGCAGATCACCGGAGCCGGAAAGCCTTCCCGGGCGCACAGCCCGCGCACTCGATCCACGGTCATGGCGTTGGCAATATGCCGGCAATTCCACGTCAGAAGAAAATCCATGCCATGAACCGCCGCCAGGGCAATGTGCGCGGCGTCGGCGGCGGCTTTGCCTGGAATAAGACCCGAGGCGAGCAATTGCACGGTGAGTAACCGTGCCGCATCGCTTGCTTTCAGGACACCGCACGGAGCGATGGCGGCCAAACGTCGGCCTGCGAGGAGGCGGTCGCCCTTGGCGGCTTCCTCAAGCACAAGTTCCGACACGAAAAGCTGAAACCTGCCGCGCCGGGTGTCCCACCATTCGAGCGTAGTCTGCTGATCCGCGGCAACGATTAAATCCCGGCCCGGCCTTGCCACGAGCAGGCTCGGAATCGTCGTTTCCAGATAGACCTTCGGCTTCATCGATCGGCTCGACGCTATCGCAGATCAACAACCGGGTGAAGCGGAAAAGCGCGGGCTGAAGTAATCGCGTTGCGCCTGTAACTGATTCGCGGGCAACACGGCGTTGCGGTACTGGTCGCAGAATGACAGCACGGTGCTGAACGCTGGCACGGGGATCCCCTTCTTGGCGGCCGTGGCGACGATGTTGCGCCAGCCCTTCTGCGATTTCCTGATCTCGCCGCGGAAATAATCGTCGAGCATCAGGTTCATGAGTTTGGGATTGGTGTCGTAGGCCTCCTTGATCTTGCCGAGAAGCGCGCGTGCCACGATCATTTCTTTGCCACCATCATGAAAGAAGGGGTGATCCTTACCTCGGAAAACTGACTTGGGTTTCGACCTCGAAAACCCGGACTGCGCGGATTTCGGCGCCAAGCTTGAACAGGTCGCCCGCCTGCTGGAGAAGGTCCGGGCACGGGTCGGCCGGGTGCTTGGAGGAAAGCCGGCCACAGACCGGCGCTCCCGTTCGCGTAGTCCGCGTATTTCGCGGTTGCCTCTGCCCTGTTCCGGCTCTCCAAATTTGCGGACAAGGCTGTCCGCGCTCCTTTTTCCACCCAAAATCCAAACAAACCACGGCAAATCCAAACTTTCCACGTCTAGACAGAATTCACATAGACCCCCACGATCTGAGTTATCGTAAAAAGGGTTCGCGGGCAATTCGGCCTGCGGAGGTCGCCGGATGGTCGGGCCGCCATCTGAACAACTGATTGCGCTGCGGGCAATGAAGCAGCGACCGGGCGAAGGGTAACCTTGCAACGCTCCTCTTCCATTCCAAACGCGGGGCGCGGCTTCCTGCCGCTAACCCTGCCAATCTGGCCGCCGCAAGACCGTGCCGCTGAATTTCATTTCCCCGTTACCGCCAAAGGAGGGCGCGCACGGAGTGACGCGCCTGCCAAATTTCCGCTTTCTGCCTTCTCCATTTCTTCCGTTCACCTGAAACACTGACCTTATGAAAACGAAATCCGCAATCCTCACCCTGGTCTTGGCCACGGTCCTCCTCGTCAGCCTGCCGGAGTCCGCCTACGCAGCAGTC
This sequence comes from Verrucomicrobiota bacterium, assembly GCA_025457745.1. Classification (GTDB taxonomy): domain Bacteria; phylum Verrucomicrobiota; class Verrucomicrobiia; order Limisphaerales; family JADLHS01; genus JALOTT01. Next base: position 1,079 of record JALOTT010000454.1, on the reverse strand, counting down.
GGGTACTATAATGTGACCTTGACCAATGGCTACAACTTCGTCGCCAATCAGTTAGATACCCCCCCAAACAGCATCACCAATGTGATCAATGCGTACCCGTTACTTCCTGACGGGACCAAGGTCTGGGTTTGGAATGTTACAAACCAGTCCTATGACCCGCCCGTCACGTATTGGGAAGGGTCGGGCTGGGATGGCGACGTGGAGCTTCCGGTCGGCAAAGGCTTCGTGATCCAGATTCCTTCCCCATGGACGAACACCTTTGTCGGCGAGGTGCTCCAAGGTTCATTGACCAACTTCATCGCGGGGGGCAACAAGCTTTCACTGGTTGGCTCGAAAGTGCCGCTAGGGGGAGCGCTTGCCTCGGTTTTGCAGTTTCCAGGAATTGACGGGGCGGATGCGTATTTGTATCGGAGTGCGAGCCAGCAATTCACGGATGCGTTTTCCTGTTTCGGCGGTTACGGCTGGTACGACCCCCAAAAGGTGGCCGACACCAACGGCCCAATCGTCAACGTCGGGGAAGCTTTCTTCATTTGACGGCAAAGTTGACGACCACCAACGACGCGACGGATCCCGAAATCCAACACATCGGAGTCAAGGCCGGGCAGGTGACCCTCGTGATTCGCAACCCCGGCGGCGGGACTTACAGCGTGCAGCACTCACCGGATGGCGTCACCTGGCAAACCGTAGCCACGAATCAAACGGCAGCGGTCTGGGAGGCGCGCCTGCCCGATGGCCCGCACGGCTATTACCAGGTGGTCAAACCTTAAAAACCAAGGAGACGACCATGAAAATTCAAACAATCTTCGGCGTGAGAATCAGCCAGCCCCCGTTCTTGGCTTTTGTCAGCAGGCGTATCTGCCAGACGAAGCGGTTGATGATTCTTGCGACGCTGGTGAGTCTCGCGTGCCAGAACAGCGGCGCGCAGCCGTTCGCGACGGTTAACTTCGGCAACAAGAGCACCTGTCTGGTGACGAATCAGCTAACCGGAAATCCAGTCAACGTCGGTGACGGCATTAAGGCGGCGCTGTATTGGGCGGAGCTGGGGTCAACCAACTTTGTGCAACTCTTCGACTATTATT
>JALOTT010000453.1 GCA_025457745.1 Verrucomicrobiota bacterium | reverse complement strand
CGGCAATCCCTGCCGGCGTTGTTGGAGCGCCTCCACTCCCATCCGGGCCGCGGCCTGACCCTCCTCGCCCGCGCATGAACTCAAAACGAAAGACCTTGCTAAAAAACCGAGGGCCGGACTTGCGTCCGGCCCCGAAGTGATGAGGTTTACACGCCTTCACCGAGGCGCTCAGAAGGGCAGCGCGGTCAACTTGGAGGGGCGCTGTTCGAACCGCACTGCGAGCAAAACCCCTATGCCAACCCTAAACGAACAGCGAAATCTTTTCATATTCACCCTATCAGATGCTTCCCAGGCGCGTTTCGTTCAAAAGATTTTCGTCCGCACAGACAAAACGCGCCACGCCGGTCAGGGATAAGAGGTTACGCCATGAGAATTATTCCAAGAAAGTTACTTGGCCGGTTCAGATTGCGCGTCGCGTCAATTCAACTCGTTCGAACTCAACAAACGTCCGAAAAAATTCTTGTGCGTTGCCGGGATTGAACCACACGGGCCAGCGGGGTCTGACCGGACGGTGCAAGCGACTCGCGGAGCACCGCCGCTTTGCCCGCGCCCGAGGCCAGCACCCAAACTTCCCGTGCCGCCACGATGGCCGCATAGCCCAACGTGATACGCTGGGGCGGAGGCTTGGCTGCCGTCACCGCGCGATAAACGGCCTTGCTCGACCTCACGGCGTCCGGTTCGCCGGGGAACAGCGACGCCACATGGCCATCTTCACCCATGCCGAGAAAAATCAAATCAAGCACTGGCTGGCCTTCGCGGTTGGGTCGCGCGAGGCGGCAAACTTCCGCTTCGGCCTCGCGCGCGGCGAAATCAGGTGGTGCCTCGCCGCGAATACGATGGATGTGATCGTCGGAGATTTTCAGCGGCGCGAAGAGCTGTCCGTGGGCCAGGCGAAAATGGCTTTCCACATCATTCGGCGGCACGCAGCGCTCGTCAGCCCAGAAGAAGTGAACGCCGTCTGGCAAAACTTGTCGTGCCTTCGCAAGTCTTGCCGCCGAGGAAAAGAATTTTTGCGCGATGCGCCCGCCGGACAACGCCACGCACTGTGTCACGGCTGCGCGGTTGGCCGACGCCATAGGCTGCAACCAGGCGGTGGCGACAGCTTGTGCCAACTCATCGTCACTCGCGAAAGAGATCAGTTCGAAGTTTGCCATTTGATTATCAACCAGAGCGAACAGATGGAGAGGCAAGCCCAGCCCAACACGAACTGGCCATCACTTGATCGGCTGTGGATCGCGCCAGGCATGGCCGCTCGGCGCGAGCAAATCGTCCGCCGCCACCGGCCCCCACGTGCCCGCCGCGTAAAATTCCCGGTTCGTCAGCGGCTTGCCTTCCCAGCCTTTGCGAATCGCGTCCACGATCTGCCACGCGTTTTCGACCTCGTCGCGCCGGATGAACAGCGTCGCGTCACCGGACATGGCTTCGAGCAGCAGCCGTTCGTAAGCTTCCGGCGTATAGGCGCCAAACTCGGAGTCGTAGCTGAAGTGCATCCGCACCGGACGCACGGCGACACTGGTGCCGGGCACTTTGCCGTTGAAGCGCATTGAAATGCCTTCGTTTGGCTGGAGTCGCAGCGTAAGCGCGTTGGGATCAAGTTTGTTGCCGCAGGCGGCGGCAAACAGCACGTGCGGCGTGGGACGAAACTGAATGCGCACTTCGCTCGCGCCAAGCGGCAGGCATTTGCCGGTGCGCAGAAAAAACGGCACGCCGGACCAGCGCCAGTTATCAATGAAGAGCTTGACGGCTACGAAGGTTTCCACGTTGGAATCGGGTTGCACCTTCGGCTCCTGGCGATAACCCGGTTGTGTCAGACCATTCACGACGCCGGCAAAATACTGTCCGCGCACCACCTGCGTCGCCACGGCGTCCGGTTTTAGCGGGCGGATGGACTTGAGCAGTTTCACCTTTTCGTCACGGATGGATTCGGCTTCGAGCGACACGGGCGGCTCCATGGCCACCAAAGCGAGGATCTGCAGGAGGTGGTTCTGCACCATGTCGCGCAGCGCGCCGGCTTCTTCGTAATAATCGCCGCGTCCGCCCACGCCCATCTTTTCGCTCACTGTGATCTGTACGTGGTCCACCGACTCACGATTCCAGAGCCGCTCGAAAATCGAATTGGAAAACCGAAACATCAAAATGTTCTGCACGGTTTCCTTGCCGAGGTAGTGATCAATGCGGAAGACCTGTTGTTCGTGCGCGAAGCGGGTCAGCTCGTTGTTCAGCACGGACGCGGAGGCGAGGTTGTGCCCGAATGGCTTCTCGACGACCAACCGCTGCCAGCCTTCACCGTTGCCGCGGCGCAGCAACCCGGCGTGGTGCAACTGCCCGGCGACTTCGCCAAATTGGCTGGGCGGCGTGGCCAGATAGAAAAGCATATTTTTCCGCAGCGCCAGATTGCCCGGGGAATCAAGCATCACTTCCAGCTTCTGGTAGGCCGGCGCGTCGGTTATGTCGCCCATGCAATACATCACATTAGCTGCAAACTCGCGCCAGACGGCATCGTCCACCGGTTTGGTGCGGGAGAATTGATCGAGAGCCGTGCGCAACTCGGCACGCCACGAATCATCTGTCTTTTCACGACGCGCGAAGCCAATAACCCGGAACGCGACGGGCATCTGCTTTTCCTTGAAGAGGTGGTAAAGGGCCGGAATGAGTTTGCGAGCGGTCAAATCGCCGCTGGCGCCAAAGATAACGATGGAGCAGGGTCCGACCGCCTTGCGGCCCGCGTCCAGGTGGCAAGCCATGAGATCGTCGAAACTATCGGCTGTGTTCACGGACGCAACCATGACTCAGTTAACAAACAATTTCAAAGAATCTTGCAGGGCAGAACCACAATCCTGTTTCCTCGCGGGAAAATGACACTGAGGGGTGACGCGGGTTGGGTCTCCGTCTGCAAAAACTTCTCGAGTCGTTTCTCGACGGTGTAATTGAGCGCGATGATGATACCGCCGAGAAAACGAAATTGATGGGCCGGAAGCAGTCTTTGCCGGAGCAAAGCGCTGCGCTTTTGGAAAACCGGAACGCATGGCTCAAGCCTTGTCCTCAACTGCAAATCCCTCGTGGTTCTTGCGTAAAACCGTGGTCTGCACTCGTCCAAACCAGTCAAACTGGTGGAATGGTGCGCATGGCAGGACTTGAACCTGCATGGGTTGCCCCACTACCACCTCAAAGTAGCGCGTCTGCCAATTTCGCCACATGCGCACGGTGCGCTCACAATGAACCAAGCTTCGCGACCGCGCGCAAGAGCAATCTCACGCGGTTAACGCCCAAGAGAGCATCTTGACACTGCCACTATAATGGAAGGGTCGTAATTGGTTCCTCATCCGAGAAGAACAACCGTCAACCGTACGAAAGGACTCATGACCTCG
>JALOTT010000452.1 GCA_025457745.1 Verrucomicrobiota bacterium | reverse complement strand
GCGGCGAAGTGTCAGCGAAGAGCCTTTTGTCGCAGCGTCCGACGACGCCAATAGGTTCCTCTTCTCAAATCAAATTTCTAAGCTCGACAGGTTGCTAGGTCTTTACGAAAACCCGAAGGACGCTGCCGTACTCAAGTAAGCGGTCAAAGCCGGTTTCAATCTGATCCAATGCGCGCCGATGCGGCTGCGTTGGATCGCGTCATCGCGGCGGTGCCAGGGCGTGGGTGAACTTGGGCGGCGCGCTGGATTTGAGTGCTGACGAGGAAAACCGACGTCAACACCTGACGCAGACGGTGAAGCGCGTGGCAAATCATCCGGCGCTGCTGGTTTGGGAAGGCGTGGATGAAATGCTCTGAAACAATTGGTGGCTGCCCCGGCGCGGGTTCGCAAAAGCGGCGCCGGCATCACTGCCGGGATTCAAGTGGCGTGCCGGCGCGTGGACGCCTGGACGTCAACGAGACCGGCGACGGCCTGCGCTTCTCGCTCGAAGGGTTGCCGGCCAAACGTCAACGGGCGAACACTCTGCCGGCTTTACTCGCCCGAAGCACATCAGGTCGCCGGCCGCCGATTGACGGATGGTATCAAGCCCCACGACGTCCACGTGTATGCGATCTCACGGCGGTTTGAAGATCCGTTGGGCAGTAGCAAGTAAGGTTGAACGGGTGGCACAGGCGACTGGCAATGGAGCAGGATGCGCGCATGTCCCAATTGCGTGCAGGGAGACGGGTTCTCACCGCGTCGGCGAAAGGCACCAGTTTACGCAGGCAGGACATTATGCTGCGGGTGACCGGAAGGCGCGCCCGCGGCGACGTCCGCTGCATGGCAGCGTTTCTGCTGAATGGGATTACAGCGAGACAATATGAAATTCTGCTTGGAAGTGGGAGAAACTGAACAGCACCTCATCGAATTCGACTTCAATCAACTGCTGGGGCAACTGCACATCACTAGAGGTCGGCAAAGCCGAAAATCTGACCGTACGTATCGAAAAAGAGCGTAAAATGCTGTTCGGCCAGAAATGCCGCGTATTCCTCAACGACCGGCTTTACAAATACTACGAGGGTGTCTGAGCCGCGATCGCGGACAAAGCCGTCAGCAACTCACGGTCCGGGGAAAAGATCAAAGTTTGTGTCAAAGGGTTGTTGACAGCCTTCCGGCCATTGTCTAGTCTTCTTCTGTCGGTTCAATCAATCGGAAAGCAGTCATGTTGATTCGCATCAGCTTAATCATCGCGATAGTCGCCGCGCTGGCGGTCGGAGTCCTCAACTTCGTCATGGTGAAGGAGAAGATCGGCACGCTCATCACGGAACGAAATGACTGGCACGGCAAGTATGACACGACCTATGCTGAACTGACGACCACCAAGAAGACCCTCGCCCAGACGGAAAGTGACTTGAAGCAAATCCAAGAAACTCTCGCCACCACGACGGCCCAGCGGGACAAGGCTGTGGCGGATGCGGTCGCGCAGACCAAGCGGGCCACCGAGTTGAACGACAAGCTCACCAAGAGCACCACGGAACGCGACGAGGCGCGGCAGGACCTCGCGGCGTTCAGGGCCACGGGCCGGACGCCGGAACAGGTTTTGACTTTGGACAAACTCATCAAGCAAACGCAGGAGGCTTTGGAAGTGGCGATTGAAGAAAAAAAGATTCTGTCGCGTAACCTCGTGAGTGTGCAAAACAAGTATGACGCACTGACCAAGGAAGATTACCACGGGCCGCCGCTGCGCGCGGATTTGGCGGGTAAAATTCTGGTCGCCGATCCGAAATGGGATTTTGTCGTGCTGAACGTCGGCGAAGATCAGGGAGCGCTGGCCAATGGCGAGCTTTTGGTCAGCCGCAACGGCAAACTCGTGGCCAAAATCCGTATCCAAAGCATCCAGAAAGACCGTTGTATCGCCAACGTGATGCCCGGCTGGAAGGTGGGCGAAGTCATGGAGGGCGACCAGGTCATCCCGGCGTATCCCGCCTCGTGAAGCTTCGGCCCGCCAGTTTGCTTTTCCTTCTTCTGCTGGTTCTGGCCGGCTTGGGCCTGAGTGGTTGCGCCACCAACGACCCGGACAACCTTTCCCAGCGCCCGTGGAACTCGCCAAAATCTTGGGAAACCGGCCTGCCGACCGGCATCATGGAAGGCAGATAGGTTTGTCGGAAGCCTGCTTCGCAATTTCCACCCACCGCGTCGGCGTCAGGAGGCAGTCCAAGTGAATGTCCAGCGGCCCGACGGAAACGGCGTCCACGATCTGTTCGTCGAAACCGGCGCCACACTTCACGCCGCGCACGTTCGCCAGCAACCGGTCGTAGTATCCTTTGCCTCGGCCCAGCCGATGGCCATGCAGGTCGAACGCCACGCCGGGAACCAGCACCAGATCCAGCCGGTTCAGCGAAACCTCCGAACATGCCGCCGACGGTTCGAGGATTTTGAGTTTGCGCAATGCCAGATCGCGGTGAACGTCCCGAACTTCGGCGGCGCCGTAACCTTGAGTGTGGGAGATAAATCTCGGGAGCGCGACGACTTTGCCCGCGGCCAAGGCCTCGTGCAGCAGGGGCCAGAGATTCGGTTCTTCAGGTAACGATGCAAAAAACAAGACTGATTTAGCCCGTGCCCAGACGCGTTGCTCGCGAAGCAGTGCGCAACACTTCTTCGACACTGATGATCGGTGATAGTCCGATCGCTTTTCCAGCCGCGCCCGGATTTCTTCGCGCAAGGCAGCCTTGTCTTGTTGGAGTTTCGCGTCCATAAGATTACGGCCGGTTTTCCTCCGCTGCAGGCTTTCTCTCCGAACCTCTCGACACGTCCGTTAAAGCGCGCCACTTTTCGAGCCGTTCTTTGATCTTCTTTTCCACGCCCTGTTCGGTTGGCTCGTAGTAGCGCTTTGCCGCACCGAGATAATCCTGCGCGACAAAGTGGCCGGGATGATCGTGGGCATATTCATAATCCTTGCCGTGGCCGAGCCGCTCCGCGCCCTTGTAGTGCGTGTCGCGCAAGTGCTCTGGCACAGGCAGAGTGCGGCCTTCGCGCACGTCGGCCAGCGCGGCGTCAATCGCGAGGTAGGCGCTGTTGCTCTTGTTCGCCGTGGCGATGTAAACCGTGACTTCGGCAATGGGAATGCGCGCCTCCGGCCAGCCCACGAATTCCGCGGCGTGGTGCGCCGCGGTGGCCAGCACCAGCGCCATCGGGTCGGCCAGCCCCACGTCTTCCGCCGCGCAAATCATGATGCGCCGGGTGATAAAGCGCGGGTCTTCGCCGGCATGAATCATCTTGGCCAGCCAGTAAAGCGCCGCGTCCGGGTCGCTGCCGCGCATGGATTTGATGAACGCGGAAATCGTGTCGTAATGCGCGTCGCCGTCGCCGTCATAGACCACCGCCTTCTTCTGGATGCTTTGCTCGGCGGTGGCGCGGTCAATGTGAACGATCCCTTGCGGGTCTGGCGACGTGGTGAGCGCGGCGATTTCCAACGCGTTGAGCGCCTTGCGCGCGTCACCGTCGGAAATTCTGGCGAGGTGGCGCAACGCCGTTTCGTCCGCTTGGATTTTCAGGAAGCCCAACCCGCGTTCTGCGTCCGCCAGCGCGCGTTGGAGGAGGGAGTAAAGCTCGTCCTCGCTCAATGGCCGCAGTTCAAAAATCTGCGACCGCGACACGAGCGGCGAGTTGACGAAGAAAAACGGATTGTGCGTGGTCGCGCCGATGAGCCGCACCACGCCGCTCTCGACATCCGGCAAGAGCACGTCCTGCTGCGCCTTATTGAAACGATGGATTTCGTCAATGAACAGGATGGTGGGCTGGCCGGTGTTTTCGAGGCGGTTGGCGGCGGAGGCGAGTACGTGGCGCATGTCGGCCACATTGGATTCCACACCGCTGAGGCGCTCGAATTTGCTCTTAGTCTGGCGGGCGATGATGTAAGCAAGCGAAGTTTTGCCCGTGCCCGGCGGACCGTAAAAAATCAGCGACTGAATGCGGTCAGCTTCGATGGCGCGGCGAAGCAACTGGCCCGGCGCGAGGATGTGCGATTGCCCGGCGAATTCGTCCAGGTTGCGCGGACGCAACCGGGCGGCGAGCGGCTGGTGGCGGCCGACAGCCGGCGGTTTCGACGCGGAATCTTCCGGTTTAGGATTGGGCTTGGTCGCAAACAAATCATCGCGCGACATGCCGTGAGGTTAGCAGTGAAAGGGGATTTACCAAAAAGAAAAAGGCCCGCAACGTGGCGTGCTTTGTTTCTTCATTCTACATTGAGAGCATCTTGACACTGCCACTATAATGGAAGGGTCGTAATTGGTTCCTCATCCGAGAAGAACAACCGTCAACCGTACGAAAGGACTCATGACCTCG
>JALOTT010000088.1 GCA_025457745.1 Verrucomicrobiota bacterium | reverse complement strand
ACCGATTTTGAGAATTCGTGCTGACCAATGATGACGCCAATTTGGTGCAGGCTATGTAGTGTTATTTATACGCGGACATGTAGGCCTTGAAACTCGCCACCCCGATCTTCACGGTTTGTTATTTCTTATCCGAATGCCGGACTGTAATTTTGGGCGTGCTTGCCAAATGGAAAAGATTGAACGTGTGAGCGACGATAGCGGTCTGCCAATATGAATTCCCTGAGAAACTCACCATGAGCATCTTAAGCAGCGCCGGCCCGGTCAATTCTTCCCCCGATGGCGGGCAGCCAGCCACTGGCGGGGATGGAGTTGCACCGGCTGGCAGCCCGTCTTTCTTTGCGTCGGCGTTCAAATCACTGCTTCCGGCCTTCTGGTTGACGCTGGCCTGGGTGGTGATGTTTGAATTGCTGCGGGTGTTGTTGATCATCTTCACGTGGTCGCATCACGGCGACGCCACGATGCCGCTGATCTGGCAGTCGCTGTTGCGCGGGGTGCGGTACGATTTGGCCATTGCGGCCTGGCTGGTGCTGCCGTTTGCGCTTTGGTGGATCTGGCGCGGGGCGCCGGGGCGGGGGGAGCGCCGGTTCGTATTCGGCGTTTTTGCGCTGATTGCGTTGGTGGGCATTTTCGCGCTGATCGCAGAAGTGGAATTTTACAAGGAGTTCCAGATGCGGCTTGGCCCGCTGGCCTACGAGTATTTCAGCACCAAGGCGGAGCATAACGCCATTGTCGTCGGCATGGTCTGGCACGGGTATCCGGTCGTGCGGTGGACGCTCGCGTGTCTGGCGGGTTGGGCGGTGTTCGTCTGGGTGGCACGCCGACAGTTTCTGCCGCGAGCAAATCCGACTGGACTGGCAGGGCGCGCTGTTGCGACGTTGATTTTGGCGGGCGTAGGCCTCATTGCCATCCGCGGCGGGCTTCAGCACACCCCGCTGCGGTGGGGCAACGCCTACTTTTCGCCCAGCACCTACGTGAACCAGATGACGGGGAACGGGCTGTGGAGCCTGATGGATGCCGCGCGCCATTCCACCTCGGGCACCCAACTGGCCCGACAGTGGAAGCGCCGGATGCCGGTGGACGAGGCGATCAAGCGGGTTCGCGAAATCGTTTTGCTGCCGGATGAGAAGCTGGTCGAGCCGGAAAAGTATCCGCTGTTGCGCGTATCGCCACCGAACGATGCGGTAGTGAAACGTCCGCGCAACGTTGTCGTGGTGATCATGGAGAGTTTCACCGCACGCTTCAACGATGCCATCGGCGCGCCGTTTGGCGCGACGCCGCAATTCGCCGCGCTGGCAAAGGAGGGGATCTTGTTCGATCGCGCGTTTTCGGCCGGCACACACACGGCGCAGGGCGTGTTCGCGACGTTGTGTTCGTTTCCAAATCTGCCGGACTACGAGCGTCTGGCGAAGGGGCCGGTCGGCGAGCAGCCATTCCGGTCGCTGCCGCAGATCTTTTTGGAGAACGGCTATGAAACGCTCTTCCTCTACAACGGACTTTTCTCGTGGGACAACAAGCAGGGTTTCTACACGCATCAAGGCGTGCAGCGTTTCATCGGGCAGTTTGATTTCAAGAATCCGACCTTTGTGGACAAGGACTGGGGCCCGTGTGATTTCGACGTGTTCAACCGCGCCATCGAGGAATTCTCCGATCTGGCGGCGAAAAAGAAACGGTTCTTCGGCATCGTGCTGACGTTGTCCAATCACGCGCCGTTCGATCTGCCAAAAATCGAGGGCCTCGAACCCATCACCACCGGCGGCGAACAAAACAAACGGCTCAATGGGGTGCATTACGCGGACTGGGCAGTGGGGCAATTCATGGCGTCCGCGCGCAAACAGGAATGGTTCGATGACACACTCTTCGTTTTTGTCGGCGATCACGGCTTCGGCATACCGCCGAATCTTACCGAAGTGAGCCTGCTGCACATGCACGTGCCGTTGTTGTTTTACGCGCCGGCTTTATTTGGCGGCAAACACGAGGTGCGCCATCAGACCGTTGGCCAAATGGATATTTTGCCCAGCATCGTCGGGTTGGCGGGATTCAGCACGCCGCACCAGGCCTTCGGGCGCGATCTGTTTCGTCTGCCGGCCGATGAGCCCGGCCATGCTTATGTGAAGCGCATCGGCGAGCCGATGCTCGGCTGGATCGAAGGCAACGAGATTCTGGTGGGCAATGTCGGCGCACCGGCGCACCTGCACACGCTGGACCTAGGTTTTCCGCCGAGCGCATCGGACGATTTAAGCGCGAAGGATCCGGAAAAAGCTGCCCACCTTTTGCACAAATTGGACGCTTTTGTCGTCACCGGTTTGAATACCATCGAACGCCGCCTGGCGGCCCCCCAAAGACAATGACCACCAAATTGGAATCGAAGCAAGCAACCATTCGTAAAGTGGACATCTTCCGCCACCGCGGTCTGGTGGGGGCGATGCTGATGACCCCCATTGTATTGCTGGTGCTCGCCAGTCCGCCGCTGGTTCGGGAGGACGCCATTGCAGGCCAGATGTTGAATACCCTAGGCTGGCTGTGTTTCCTTGGATACGGGGCCATTCGGGTTTGGGCCACGCTGTTCATCGGCGGACGAAAAAACGACGTATTGCAGGTGGACGGGCCTTATTCCATTTCCCGCAACCCGCTCTACGTCGGCAGCGCCTGTTTCGGACTTTCGGTTGCACTGTTCCTGAAGAGTCTGACTTTCGGGGGCGCGCTGCTGATAGCGTTTTTCTACTACTGGCGGTTTGTGGTGACGGCCGAGGAGAAATTCCTGGCGCAACGCTTTGGCGAGGAGTTCCGCGAATACTGCCGCCGGACGCCCCGCTTCTGGCCGCGACTCAGTTCCTACAACTCGCCAAAATCGGTTTCGGTGGACGTGAAGTTCCTGCGGATTGAAGCGGCCCGGCTGGCCCGCGGGGCCATCGTACCGGTCGTTTTGACGGGGCTCATGAGACTCCGGGAAGCGCAGTGGTGGCCAGAGTGGTTTCACCTTCCTTGATCCGCATGACCACAGGCACACGCACGCACGATTTACCATCGTTAAACACGACTTGCGTGAAGAGCCAGCAACTTCTCGAGCTGCTCGGTGGCGCGCGTCTTGCCGGAGTTCGAATCGCGTTGGCGTTCGCGCCGGCGCACCATTATGCGCTGGACCTGGGTTTTCCGTCGGCCGCATCCGACGATCTGAGCGCGAAAAATCCGGAACGGACTGTCAGCCTTGCACGCGACCTGGACGCTTTTGTCATCACGGGCTTGAACGCGGTGGAACGCCCTCTGGCGGCGACCCACCGGCAATGATCTCCCGTCGGAAAAACACAAACAAAAAGGAACCACAATCAATCCAACCACACCAAAAACCGAACCGGAACCGACAAACCTGCTCCCCAAAGCAGCCCCCGGAGGTGCCCTTATGAATTTCCGAGTGTGGCTTTTTATCTCGCGGAGGGTGGGATTGCTGCTGGCAACGTATTCGCTGTTGCGGCTGATGTTCTTCTTCCACAACCACGCGCTTTTTTCCGACGCAAGCAGCAGTCAGATTATCCGGGCGTTCGTCTATGGGTTACGATTTGACCTCTCGGCGCTGGCCATCATCAACGCGCCATTTATTGTCCTGACCTTTTTGTCGTGGCGCTGTCCACCGGCGCGGGCTTATCAGCAGTTTCTGAAGGCGGTGTTCGTGCTGGTGAACTTCCCGTTTCTGATCATCAGCCTCATTGACCTGGAGTTCTTTCAATTCAACGGGCGGCGGATGGACCCGTTGCTGCTGGGCGTGACCACCGACGCCGGGGTTAATTTGCGGACGATCGCTTTATCTTACTGGCCGTTGCTGGCTTTGGGCCTCTTCATGTTGACGGTGGTATTTCTGTCTTATGGGCGGACCCGACCGAGGGATGAGCGTCCCCTCAAGCCTATGAACTATTTGTTCTGGGCGCTAAGCCTGCTCGTGGCGGCCGGGTTGACGGTGCTTGCCATCCGTGGCGGCACACAGATGAAGCCGATTACTTTGGCGGAGGCAGCAATATTCAACCACGGTGGGCTGACCCAATTGACTCTGAATTCGTCGTTCACGGTGATCAAGGCCCAGCGCTGGGCGCTGAAACCGCAACATTTCTTTGACCACCCGGAGGAAGTCCGCGAAATCTTGCGCCCTTTGGTGGCGGGTGAAAAACTGGCCTTCGACCCCGGCCCTGGCGATAATGTGATCATCATCATCGTCGAAAGCCTGTCGCTGGAATATTGCGGCATGGGCAACGGCGGCAATCGCTACACCCCGTTCCTGGATTCGCTGGCGGAACGAGCGCTGTTTTTCCCGCGCCACTTCGCCAACGGGCGGCGCTCGGCGGAGGCGATGGCGTCCATCCTGGCGGGCTTGCCGTCACTCATGGACCCGTGGTTCACCGAATCCCCTTATTGCGATCTTCCGCTGCTGGGACTGGGCCGGGCGCTGGCGCCGGGCGGTTACACCAGCAGTTTTTTTCACGGAGCGCCCAACGGCACGTTTCGCCTTGACGTTTTCGCGGGCATGGCGGGAATGCAAAATTATTTTGGTCTGAAGGAGTATCCCAACCGCGCCGACTACGACGGCTCGTGGGGAATCCTTGACGAGCCTTATCTCCAATACGTGATCGGCATGGTCAGCAAACAGAAACAGCCCTTCGCGGCCGTGGCTTTCACGCTGAGTTCGCACAATCCCTACATCATCCCGCCGCAACACAAGGGCCGGTTCAAGAAAGGCCCGCTCGGAATCCATGAGTCCATCGGCTACCTCGATTACGCGTTGGAGCAGTTTTTCGCCACCGCCCAAAAACAGTCTTGGTACAGCAACACCCTTTTCGTCATCACCGGCGATCACACTCAAAAACTTGAAACCCCGGAGTACGTGAACCCGCTGGGGCTTCATCGCGTGCCGCTGCTGCTGTTCCACCCGGCGAAAAAGTTTCCAGCGGTGGACCCCCATCGCGTCGTGCAACAGACGGATATCCTGCCGTCGCTGCTGGATTACCTGCAGGTTCAGCCGGACAGAAAACTATTGTTTGGCCATTCGGTTTTTCGTGGCGGCGAAGGACAGGCGTTTTTTCGTGAGCAAGGCCATTACTGGCTGGTGCGCGGCAACTACGCGCTGGAATTCTCACCGGGCTACGGCAGCCGGTTATTTGACTGGGACAAAGATGTGCAACTCCAATCGCCGTTGAACAACGAACCCGAACGCCAGCAGCAGATGGAACGCGAGGCGCAGGCGTTCATCCAATACTATAACAACGGCTTGCTGGAACGGAACCTTTACGACCCGACGGACACAAAAAGCCCGACCAACGCCGTCAGCGTCAAATGAACGACTGAAGAAAGCGGCATTCGTCAGGCTCCTGCCAAACAGAAGCAGGCGGGTACGCCGCTCAAATTTACGGTCACGGCTCGCGCACGCTGATTTGCGGCGCCTGACGGCGGGCCTGATTTTCCTGGAGCACCTGGGTACATTCCTTCACGCCGATGCGGCTCTTCGCCAGCGACCCGTCTTCCTTTTTCAAGGCGAGCATGGCGTCTTCGATGGCCGGCTGGGCGGCGAACAGGCACGGCGTGCTGTAGATGACCAGCTTCACGCCGGTCTGCTTGAGTTCGGTGAGCGTGCAAACGGGAGATTTGCCGCCGGCGATCTGGTTGAAACAAAACGGTAGCTTCACCTTGGCACTCAACTGGCGCACGGTATCCAGGCTCTTCAGGCCATCCACCAGTACGGCGTCCGCGCCGGCTTCGGCAAAGGCCAGCACGCGCCGTTCGATGTCGGCGAGGTCGGAGCTGTCGGTGCGCGCGACCACAAACAAATCACGGCGCGTGGCCAGCACCTGCTTGAGCTTGGAGAGATATTCGTCCAGGTCCATGATCTGTTTGCCTTCAAAATGCCCGCAGCGACGCGGGCGTTTCTGGTCTTCCAGCACGACGCCGGAAGCGCCGGAGGCTTCGAGGATCGAGACCACGTGGCAGGCCACTTCCGGGTCGCAATAGCCGTCGTCAATGTCCACCAGGATGTGGTGCCGCGGCAGGACGGTGCGGATGCGTTGGACGTAATAAACGATTTCCGACCAGGTGATGAAGCCCATGTCCGGCAGCCCGTAATGGCTGGCGGCAAAGCCAAAGCCGCTGATGAACAGGGCGTCGAAATGCCGCCCGGCCAGCGCCGCGGATAACACGTCGTAAGTTCCGATGAACGGCATGATGTCGCGCCCATGCACAGCGGCACGCATGCGACTGCCGGGAGATTGGTTGGCGGATTCGGTGGGTTTCATTTTTTTTCCTGTTCGATCACGTCGAGGATGCCGCCGATGGAGCCGAGGTCCTCCGGCGACACGCCGCGAATTGAAAAATCAATCCCGTAGGTGCTTTCAAGGTAGGCAACGATTTGCAAAATGGCGAGCGAATCAATCAAACCCGAAGCCACGAGGCGGTCGGTGTCCTTCAGGGTTTCAACCGGCAGGCCGGCCTTCTGGATGCTGCGGAGAAATTGCAACAAATGCTGGTGGCGCTGGTCGCGGGTTTCGTTCATGCGCCGGGCTTCCTCGCCAGGATGGAGGGCAGATCGAGCGCGGGCTGTTTTTCGCACGCGTTCTTCACAGCCTCGCGGTTGATCTTGCCGCGCGACGTGCGCGGGATGGCGTCAATGGCCCACCAGCGCGACGGCATTTTGTGTTCGGCCAGTTGCGTTTTCATCCACGCATGAAGTCCCTGGATGGTTTCATCCTTTGTGTCGTTCAACACCACCGCCATGCCGACGGACTGCCCGTAAATGGGATCATCCAACGCAAAGGCGCAAACGTCGGTGGCGGCCTTGAAGCGCTCCACCACCGTGTCAATGTCCGACGGATAAATTTTCATGCCGCCCTTGTTAATCTCGTCGCGTTCGCGCCCGCGCAACAAGAGCCGGCCCTGTTCGTCCAGGAAACCGATGTCGCCCGTCATGAACCAGCCATCCACCACCGCCTTGGCGGTCAAATCGTCGCGGCGGAAATATCCCTTCATGAGCGCCGGCGTGTTCAACCACACGTAACCGGATTCGCCGGTCTTGCACTCCATTTCCTGGCTGAGCGGCAGCGCGGTTTCGTCGGTCTTGAGCACTTTCACCACCGCGCCCCAGCCGACGCCGATCAAACCATCCTCGGCGGGCACGTCGGCCTTTTCGAGTCCCGCCACCCAACTGCCGGTCTCGGTGATGCCGTAGGCGTTGCAGACATGCTGGGTCCCGGTCCATTTGCGGATGTCGCTCCACGCGGCGGCCGAAAGCGGGGCCGAGCCGACATGGACGCGTTGGAGCGTGCCCTTCTGCGGCGGCTTGGCGAGCTTGAGCGCGAGCTTCCAGATCGGCGGCACAGACGACATGAAGGTGATGGCGTGTTCGTCAATCATGCCGCCCACGCGTGTAACGAGATCGGGCCGGAATGGCGGCGTGATGTAAAGGTCGTTGCCGGAAAGCCAGGGGAAAAGGCAGTTGCAAATCAGCCCGTGTCCGAAATGCGTGGGCAACATGCAAAGCGTGCGCGCAAACACCGCGGCGGGCAGGTGATCGTGTAGCCCCGTCCAACGCGCCCGCAACGACCGGTGCGTATGCACCACGCCCTTTGGGTCGCCCGTCGAACCGGACGTGAACAGCATCAACGCGTCCTGGTCGAGCAGGATGCGGGCGGCGGTGGCCTCAACGCTTCCGGTATCCGTGGTGAGCACCGTTCGGACGCCGGCCTTGGCCAACATCGCGAGCACGTCGGCGTGCGTGGCATCGTCCACGACGGCGAGTTTCGGGCTGGCGGCGCGGGAAAGGTTTTCGACCTCGAAAGCTGTGAGGCGGGCATCAATCGGAATGGCGCACGCGCCAAGTTTCCAGATGGCGAGCAGTTCGGCGAAAAATTCCAGCCGGTTGCCAAAGGGGATGAACACGCGGTCCTCCGGTGCCAGTCCGAGGCTTTGAAAGCGGCCGACGCGCAGGGCGACTTGCCGGTGGATTTCCGCTTTGCTCCAGCGTCGCCCCCCAAAGGGCTCCACGAGATTTCCAACGTTCAATTCGATGAGCATGAATTAGGTGGCGACACGATTTCAGCCAAGGCCGAAAAGTCCAAGTAAAAAATGAAACCGCTGCGCGTGGGTCATGGTGCTCCTCGCCCACAGGTGAATGAACGCGAAGAACGTCCAGACCCCGAAGATGGCCAGCGCCCGGCGGGCGGGCGACCGGACTACGCCCTTCGGTCGCCGTTGCTCGCGCCGCATGGAAATGTAAATTCCCAGCGCGAGCGCGAAGCAATAAGCTAGGCGCGGGTTGAAGTCCGCCCACACCTTCGCCGGGTCGCCCAGCATAAACGAGGTCGCCTTGACGACGTGATAATACATGTTGCCGAAGAACGCCGCGGCGAACACGGCCGCGAATACCCGCAGCCGCGGACTCCGCTTGAAGTAACGGGTGAACGTCGGGAAAAAGAAGAAGTTCACCAGCAGTTCCTTGAAGTAGTAGTAGTAGCGGTTCCAAAACTCGACAATCGTCTCGGCCAGCAACGGCTTGTAGGTGTTGCGAAACACGTAGAAGCCGCCGAGCCGCAGGAAGCCGATGACCACATGGCCTTTCGATCCCCAACCCAGCACCAGGCGGAACAGTTCGCAGTACATCGAAACCCAATACTGCCAGATGGGATAATCGCCCGGCATCCGAATCATGTCATTGGCGCCGGTCACGCCCAGAGTCAATCCGCCGAGCGCGCGGCGATAGGCATTGTTCTCGTCGAACACCAGACCGTCCATGAGGTCCTTGCCCACCGAGCACATCGCCGCGAGGAGGAACAATTTGAGCCCGGAGAGTTGTGACCGGGCCAGGGCTTCGTCGTCTTTCGCTTCGCAACTTGTGAGATAATCGAAACCCTTGCCGTACGGCACGCTGGACCCGCCCCACACCGGCCAGAGGTAGAACCAGTGATCGGCAAAAGTCGTGCCGGCCATCCGACCGCGTTGGGCCGTGAACAACATGAATCCCACCCGCCACAGTAGCAATGGAAACACCACTGCGCAGCCGGTCAGCGTCGTCCGCACCGTCACGTTGGATGGGGTGACGGTCCACAAGACGATCATCCAGACCCAGAAACAACCGTGCAGGCAAAGCTGGGGGTGTCGCTTTACGAACGCAGGCAGCGACGCAAACCGCTGCGCCGCGCGATACCATACCCACACGAAGGCAAGCAGCGCGACGATGACCAGGACCGATCCGGCTGTGTCCGGGGTGAACCCAAACCATTTGTGGATGGACCTCATTTCCTTCAACGGATCGGTCACGGCGATCACGACCGCACCCAGCGCGAGCAACAACCGTCGCCGGCGCGGCGTCAACCACGGAAGCAAAGGCCCCAGCAACCTTCGCCAGAAAGCGACAATGGCGGGCTGCTGATGAAAATGTCGGATCTCTTCCCAGGTCACGTTGGTTGCAGAGGCTAGGTGTTGCCCCGGTGAATTCAAGCGCGGAAATGCCGGCGAACTTCGGTGGGGGCAGCCACGCCCCGCCCCGGAGCGCGGGCGGTCCCTGGCCCGCAGCGCTCACGCACGCCGGAAGACAACTGGATTTTCCAACGCGTTCCTCGCTTTCCAAGTGCTGCGACCGGGGACCGGTCGCCCGTCCTCCGTAGCAGCACTGCGGAGGGTGGACGCTCCGTCGAGGACGGTGCGCGGTTGCGACCGCTTCGGCGATCCCGTCAAGCGCCGAGCAACTTTCCGAGCCGCTCCATCACACGCGTCTTGCCGTGTTTCGAATCACGCCGGCGTTCGCGCCAGCGCCGGATTTTCCCCGCGAGGCCGCCGCCGCAACTGGATTGTTGAATGGCTTGCTTCAAAAGATTCTTGTTCGTGTAGCCAGCGACAAAAGCGGACAGGAAGCGGTCGGCAGCGGTAAGGTCGGCGCGCGCCAGGGATTGCGCCACCCCCGCCAGTTCGCGCGTGATCGCCTCAACCAGCGGAAAACCCGGCTTGAAACCGTGTTCCAAATCGAAGGCGATGAGACGATTTTCGGTGACGAGAAAATGTTTCACGTTGCCGTGTTCATGGATGAGCAGCGGTTCCTGCAATTCAACCGCGCGGGTATGCCGCCGGCTCAATGACGCGCCCAACGCTTCGCACAGACGGAGCTTTGCCTCCAAGCCATGACCAGGATCGGCCAGCACTTCGCCAAGGTTCGTTGCCTCGTAATAGGTGAGCCACAAAGCCGGGGACGTCACCCCGGCGGGCAACGGACGTTCGATCCGCTGGATCACGTCGAAACCTTCGCGCGCCCACAGATCCAGGCTGAGTTTCTCGGTGGCACAGCGGATGGCTGCCGTCGCGCCCCGCTTTCCTTCCAAGGCGCGTTCCGAAAAGTTTTTTAAGAATTCCCGGAGCCGGGAACGCCGGTAGCGATAGACCTTGAGCACGACCGGCGGGGTTTCATTACGGAAAAGATAAAGGAAATTGCCCGTGCCGCCCCGACCGCCGGCTTGCAGGACTTCCGCGCCGGGCGGGGTGGGTGGAGGCTGGCGGCGCATGGTGGACGTGCGTCAAGTTTTGGCCCGGAGCAGGGCCTCGCGCAGCAGCCGGGCCACGGTGTATTTGCTGGAGGGCTTGCGCGACTTGGCCTTGAGCGCCCGGTCACACGCCCGGCCAAAACGGTGAAGCAGATTGGGATGTTTCCAGAAATAATCGTGAGCGCGCATCAACCGTTCCTTGTCCGGATAGTGCCGCACGGTTTCCTCGATCAGCCGCTCGCTGATCTCCGGCGGGGTGTTTTTCCGCAAATTCCATAGATATTGGATGATCTCGTGGGAGACGTGTTCGGCCACCTTGCTCCGGTGGCGGAAGGCCATCTCGAAATCAAACCACAAAAATTCGTTCCCCAGAATCATCACGTGTTTGCTGTCACCGTTCTCATGCACAAGGCGGGGCTCCTGCTCCTGAATGGCGAGATCGTGGCGGCGACTCCATTCCGGCAGCCAGCGCCGGTAAAATGCCAAGCGTTCCTCGACCGGCATGCTTTGGTCGCGCAAGATGTCACCGAGTTTGGGAGCCGCAACGTATTCAAAGAGCATGTAGCCGCCAGGCGGACAGTTCGGGGCTTCGACGCGGACATCGGGATATGTTTTGAAAACGCGGAAGCCGTGTTTCTGCCAGATAGCCATGCACTCCGCCTCGACGCGCAGGCGCGTCTTTGGCATGTAGGAGGTTTGCCCGGCCAGCATCACGTTTTCGAAACTCTTGACCACGCAGGAGAACCAGCCGCGACTGCCGTAATAGACTTTCAACACGGCCCAATCGCCGCGAAACGGAATCTTGTAAAGATAGTTTCCATTCTGAAGCAGCAGATAGGGCTTGAGGTCTTGAAATCGCAGGGTTTCGTTGCTTCCGCTCATGGGTTTTGAATATTGCTCGTTGCCTTCGTTATCAAATCACGCCAACGCAGCGGGGCGCATGAAGCCACGATCCCTATGATGTGTCAACGCGCTAACTCCCGGCTTTGGCCGCGCGCAACCGCTGCTCGTAGAATGACTCGG
>JALOTT010000451.1 GCA_025457745.1 Verrucomicrobiota bacterium | reverse complement strand
GGAAGGTCTCGCTGTCGTACTTGGCGCCGGTGTTGATGATCGACACGCAGTCGAGCACCTTGCCCAGCGGGATGCCGCGCCCGTAATCGCGCACGCGCAGAGTGCGCTCCGCAAGCTCGACCTCGATCTTCCGGCCGAAGCCCATCGTGAATTCGTCGATGCAGTTGTCGATCGTCTCCTTCAGGAGCACGTAGATGCCATCCTCGGCGTGCGCCCCGCTGCCCAGCCGGCCGATGTACATGCCCGGCCGCAGGCGGATGTGCTCGAGGGAGGAAAGAGTCTTGATGCTCGCTTCGGTGTAGTTGGACGCCATCGGGAAAAAGATTCCGCAAAACAGAGGCCGCAGCGGGCGCTGGCAAGTGCGTTTCGCGCGGCCGATCGACGGGGCCAGCCCGTTCGACGTTCGCCAAGGCGGGCCTCGCTCGAATGTCAGGACTCGGTTCTGAAAACCGGCACTTCGAATTCCGCCGCAAAATCGACGCCGCGCGTCCTGGCCTTGACCGCCAGCTTCCAGAAGAGCCGTTCGAAATCATCCGTGACTTCCGTGGGCGGGCAGTCCGGATCGATGGCGAACTCCACGCGGATTTCCGTCCGCCCGGCGGCCGTGTTCCATTCCTCCCGGTTCAGGCGCTTGCTCCGCTCCCATTGGATTTTCTCGCGTATAACATGCTGCCGATCGCCGGCCAATCTCTCCGACACCCGGTGGATACACTGGAGTGTGATCAGGGCGTCGTCCTGCAAGTCGACGCGCGCCGGCACCAGGATCGTTCCACGCAGGTACCCGCCGATCGCGCCGGGCACGGTTGACGGCAGAAAACGCGCGTCGCCGAATTTCCATCCACGGATGACATGGTAGGCGGCGTGCCACGCCAGCCCAAGCCCGAGGAGCGGAAAAAACGCCGCAAAGAGCGTCAACGGCAGCACAGGATCGGGGTGAGACCGCCAGAGTCCCCAGCCAAACGCCCACAGAAAGATGTTGGCGCCGATCGTGAATTTCACCCGGAACCGGCTTTCGGCCCGGTTGAGCGAGGGGATGGCGCGGCCATCCCATTCCGGCCGCCATTTCCACGGCTGCCCCGGGTAATCCTGTTCGAGCTGAAATGCCGCCATGAAACGGTCGAACTCGCGCCGGGCGAACCGCGCATAGGCGAACCCCCAGTAGATGAAGACGCCCCCCAGCGCCACCAATCCGCCCCGGACGGTCTGCAGGATCAGATCCGGCACCGGCGCTATCGTGTCGGCTGCGACAATCAACCCCACCCCGCATGCTCCGAGGAAAACGGCGAAAAAATACCCGGCGGCCTTGTTGGGCACCGTCACAGGTGCAGTCTCGTCCACGTGCCATCCAAGACGAGTCTTTTCCTCCAGTGAGGCGCAGCCATGGTCTATTTTTCTGGGTGCGTAAGTTCGTGGCCTGCATGGGTGTAATTTTCTTCTAGACAAAAGCGGGGATTTGGGTGTGGGATACGATGGATGAATCCTGTCCCTCCACCTGAAAAAATAGCCGCTGGATCAGCCTCCGAACGGCCCGAGATTGAAGTCGAGGTTGTCGGCGCGGAAGGCGTCGCGTGGTTTGATCGGCAACTGACGGAGCGCCATTATTTGAAAGCCGGCCGGCCCGTGGGCGACTACCTGCGCCAAGTGGTTAAAGTGCGTGGCCGACCCGCTGCGCTGCTGGTCTGGGGCCCTGCCTGCTACGCGTTGAAGGATCGCGACCGCTGGCTCGGTTGGAGCACGACGCAGCGAGTGGAGCGGCTGAAACTGATCGTGCAAAACCGCCGCTTTCTGTTGCTCAGCGCCAAGGGAGAATCCCCCAACCTGGCGTCGCAAACCCTCGCCGCGGCGGTGCGGGCTTTGCCGGAACACTGGCAGCAAGCGTTCGGTTACCGTCCGTTGCTGGCAGAGAGCTTCACCGATCCGGAGGCGTATGCCGGCACGTGCTACCAGGCGAGCCACTGGGAGCCGGTGGGCCAGAGCGCCGGCTACAGCCGGCATCGCGCGGACTTCTACGTCGATAACGAACACCCCAAACGCCTGTGGCTGCGCGAACTCGACCCGCAGGCGCGGCGGCACCTGCGCAGTGCGCTCCTGCCAGCCGACTGCCAGTCCGGCGTCATCGCGCCGCCCTCCGGAGTTCTGCCCGTCGACCAACCGCAGCTGGAGTCGCTGTTTGCGGTGCTCCAACGCGCGCCCGACCCTCGCGCCAAGAACACCCGCTTCCGCCTCGGCGCTGTGCTGACCCTGGTCGCCCTCGGGCTGCTCGCTGGGCGGCGGGACATTTCCGCGCTGGCACGCTTCGCGCAAACCCTGCACCCCAAACAACGCCGCCTGCTCGGCCTGCCCCTCAAGACCGGGACCAAGGCCTTCTACCAGGTGCCGACCTACTCCGTATTTTACGCGGTGCTCACCCGGCTGGACAGCGAGGCGTTCGCCACGCTTTTGCATGACTGGCTCCAAGCTCGCGCCGGCACGCTACCTCGGGCGCTCGCCCTCGATGGCAAGATGATCCGTGATCATCTCGGCCTGCTGACGCTGGCGCAGCACGAGGACGGCGCGCCGCAGGCGGTAGCGGTTTACGACCAGAAGGAAGGCACCCCGCGCTGCGAGTTGGTTGTCGCCACCAAACTGCTCCAAGGGGTCCCCGCTTGGGACGACCAGACCATCACCACCGACCCCCTGCATTGCCAGAAGGCCAACGCCCGCACCATCGTGGAAAAGGGCGGTGATTTCCTCTTCCAGATCAAAGGCAACCAGCCGGGCCTGCTCGCGCAGGCCCAGGCCTTTGACGCCCTCCCGGGCACCCCTTTTTTCCCCAGACCACTACGGGGCATGGGCGCGTAGAAGTCCGGCAACTCGCCGTCTTTGCCCTTGAGGCGTTCGCCGCTGGCTTTCCTTTCGTGCGCAGCGTTATTGTCGTGCGCAGCGAGATCACGGTGAAGAAGACCGGCAAGACCACCAACGAAACTCGCTACTACCTCGCCAGCCAGGACCCGGCCGAGCACACCCCTGCGCAATGGCAGCAACTCGTCCGGGGCCACTGGGGCGGAGTCGAGATCCGCAATCACTGGCGGCGCGATGCGATCTGGGGTGAAGACGCTTCCCGCACGCGCAATACTCCGGCCCTGGCCAACCTCGCCCTGCTGCGCAACGCGTTGTTCGCCCTTTTACCCGAACATTTTCCGGATTGGTCTCACCCAGAAATCCACGAGCACCTCCACTCCAACCCGGCCGCTTGTCTTCGCGTCATCCGCTCCCTTTGAGGTCAAAACAAAAGACCATGCGTTGCAGGCAGGGCAAGGCCGGGTCGCTCAGAAGGTTTCGAAAAAGCCCGTGTTCGAAGTAATTCGACCGCTGTGGCGAGATTTCAACGGAACGGCGCCGTCCCG
>JALOTT010000002.1 GCA_025457745.1 Verrucomicrobiota bacterium | reverse complement strand
CTTTCATCCGACAAACCGATTTTGAGAATTCGTGCTGACCAATGATGACGCCAATTTGGTGCAGGCTATGTAGTGTTATTTATACGCGGACATGTAGGGCCGCTCGAACCGATTTTCCAAGACGAGACCCAACCAGCCCGACTTGAACTTGCGTCAAAAAGTAAGGAGCGACCCCTTTAAGAACGCAGGATTCAGCCAGTGGCCAGCGGGGATCCCGCCCGCCTTTTCGTTCGAGCCTTGGCGTGCCGGCCTATTGCGGCAGCGCGTGGCTTGGAATTGTGCAAGTGGGGTTGGCCCCTACCGGGTTGAGCGTGTAAGTTCCACCCGCCGGGCACTTCAGCATGACCCCCTCTTTTAAATATAAATAGGCGGCAAGGTCTTTCGCGGTCGGAATGGCGGTCGCATCTTTCTTGTTCTCCAACGCCCATTGCTGCTTGGCGGCATCCAACTGCCGCAGGGTGTTGAGGCAAGCATTGGCCAGTTGTTCGGGCGTCCCTGGCACTCCGGGTCGCGCCGCGGGGGCTGCTGGTTGCGCCGCCAACGCCTGCGCTGCCTGCTGGGCCTGTGACTGGACGGCCTGGGCTTGGGCCTGCGCGATTAGCGCCTGCTGCGAAAGTTGTTTCTTGTCGTCGCGCAACTGTCGGACCTCATTGCGCAGTTTCAGCAGTTCCAGGTTGTCTTTGCGCAGCCGGGTCAATTCCGATTCCTGCGCGGCGGCGGACGTTTTGGTTTGCTCCAGTTCCGCGCGAACCGCCGCCAATTCCTTTTGGCGCTCGGCGGCGAGTTCCGCGTCCTTATTGCTGCACCCGGCCACGAATAGAACCCCGCTCGCGAGCAACGCAAACACGAACTGGCACGAGATGATCGTCTTGGATTTCATGCCGCCACTTTTCTCCTTTTCCCGCGTCGCCGTCAAAAACAAAATGGCCGGAGAGGTGAAACTAAACGTGAGGGGGGTCGCTCCTTGCTTGTGACACCAATTGCCTTGCCTGCCAAACTCCTCATGACATCTTTCACCCACCTCCGTCCACTTGCGCCAGCCACTTGAATCCGCCCCCAGAATCCCTGTGCCGAATCAGCGCTAATTACGTAGAAACGAACCATTGCCAGCGGCGCTTACTGGGCAGGTTTCCGGGGTGGCGGATGTCTTCATTTTTTGCAGTATTTACGCGGCAAACAAGCCTTGCCTTTCGCCGCCGGCAGCCTAATTTCTGCGACAGGCTGACACGATAGAACGCACAGGCATAAAGCCATTTTATTATGATTCGCTCGCTGGCATTCACCACGCAGGGCCGCCTGCACAGCAAGAACATCGAGATGTTCCTGATGCCCACGCTGCTCAGCGACACCAACCTCTTTCTCTGGATTGACCTTGAAGGCCCGACGCCGGAGGAGACAAAATTTGTTTTGGAAGACCGCTCCATTTCCATCCGTTGTCCATCGAGGATTGCGTGAAGGCCAGCCCGTCACCCAAAGTCGAGGAGTATGCGCCCAAGGAGGAAGACAAGTTCGCGCCGTATCTTTTCATGGTGATTCACGCGGTGGACTACAGCCGTAAAGACGGCGTGTTTGCCACCAGCGAACTGAATTTCTTCCTCGGGAAGAATTTTCTGGTCACCTACCACGCCACGCCGTTGCGCAGTGTTTCACAAACCGAGGAACGCGCGGTCAAGGCCAACATGCACATCGCGCGCGCGCCGGATCGCGTGGCCCACACGCTGCTGGATTCCATCGTGGATAATTACAAGCCGGCGTTGGAGGAACTCTCGCTGGAAATCGCCGAACTGGAACACCTGGCGTTGCAACATCCAGGCAAGGAAACGCTGAACAAGATTTTGCAGGTGAAAAAGGAAGTGATCCACCTGCGACAGATCATCGGCCCGCAGCGGGAAGTGCTGGCGCGGTTTGCGCAGGGTGAGTTCAAATTGATCCGCCCGCACCTGGTGCCGTATTACCGCGATGTTTACGACGGGCTGTTTCACATCTCCGAGCGCGCGCAGGGCTACATGGATTCACTCACGGGGATTTTGCAGATTTACCTCAACATGTCGTCCAACCAGACCGGCGAGGTGGTAAAATTGCTGACCATGATCACGGTCATTACCACGCCCGTCATGATTGTCGGCACCTGGTATGGGATGAACTACACCCAGCAGATGCCCGAACTAAACTCGAAACACGGCTATGCCTGGGCCATCGGCCTGACGGTGGTCTCAACCTTGGCCACCTTGTGGTGGATGAAGAAGAAGAAATGGCTTTGAAAACAATGCAGAATGAAGAAAGTCGAATGAAGAATGAAAAGTCGGATAGCCTTGAAGCGCGCCGTGCGAGGATTTTTTTTCATTCTTCGTTCTTCATTCTTCATTTATGAGCCATGGCTGCCGCCAAATCCAGTTTCCTCGACAAAGTCCTCGGGCGCATCGGCCGGCTCGACGCGGAAGGTTTGCAGACCGTCGTGCAGCGATTGGCGCGCGAGCGAAGTTTTCTGGAAACGCTGTTCAACACGATTGAGGACGGGGTGCTCGTGGTGGACGAACGCGGGCGGATCATTTACTTCAACCAAGCGGTGACGCGCCTACTCGGCCTGCAACCGAGTGTGGAAGGACAGCACCTTAACGAAATCCTGCCGGAAGTGGATTGGGAGAAGATTTCGCGCGTTGACGCTGTCGGTGGGCAACACGTCGTGCGGCACGAGTTTGAGGTGCAATATCCGCGTCCGCGGTTTCTGCGGCTCTACGCCGCCCCGTTGGACGGTGAAGCCAGGGGCAACACCGGCCTGGCGCTGATTTTGCACGACGCCACCGAGGCGCGGCAGAAAACCTTCGAAGCCATCGAAAGCGAGCGCGTGCAGGCGCTAACGCTATTGGCCGCGAGTGTCGCGCACGAGATTGGCAATCCGCTCAACGCGCTGCACATCCACCTGCAACTCATGGAACGCGCGTTGAAGAAATTGAAGGCGGCCTCCAATCGTGGCGGGGCGGGCGGCATGGCGTCGTCGCGGCCACGCTCGCAAATTCTGGCGGCAGAAAACGAAACGGCGGACTTGGCGGCGAAGTTGGATCAGTATCTTTCGGTGGCCAAGGGCGAAATCAACCGGCTGGATTACATCGTCACCCAATTTCTTCAGGCCATCCGCCCGGCGCCGTTGCAACTCAAGGTCACGACCCTCAATGAGGTCGTCCACAAGACGCTCGATTTGCTCCAGCCCGAACTCAACAACCGCGGCGTGACCGTAAAGTCCAAACCGGCGCGCCAGTTGTCCGCCACGGCGATTGACCCGACGCAAATCCAACAGGCGCTGGTCAACCTCGTGAAGAACGCAGCGCAGGCGATGACCAGGGGCGGCACGCTGACGTTACAGACCGGTGAAGGGATGGACGGCGTGTGGGTGAGCGTGGCCGACACCGGCGGCGGGATTCCGCAGGAGCAACTCAACCGCATCTTTGAGCCATTTTACACCACGAAGAAAAAGGGCACAGGCCTGGGCCTGATGATCGTGCAGCGCATCGTTCGGGCGCACGGCGGGCGCATTGAATTGGAAAGCCACGTGGGCCGCGGCACGACGTTTCGTATCTGGCTGCCGTTGCACGAGCGGCGGCAGCGGCTGCTGGAGGCGCCGTTGCATGACTAATCGTTTTGCGGATGGCGTTTTGCGTGAACTGAACAGATGAAACCAACCTTGCTCATAGTGGACGACGAGAAACCGACGCGCGAAGGGTTGCGCGCCGCGCTGGAGGACCGTTACGACGTTTACCTGGCCGAGGATGCCAAGGCCGCCACGGAATTGCTCGAACGCGAGAACTTCGACGTGTTGCTCACGGACTTCCGGTTGCCCAACGAGGACGGCCTGAAGCTGATCGCTCGCGCGAAGTCCCTCTCCAAACCGCCGATCTGCATCCTGATGACCGCCTACGGTTCGGAGGAACTCGCGGTGGACGCCATGAAGCGGGGCGCCGACGATTATATTGCCAAGGGCCGGCTGCAAATTGACGAACTGGAAATGCGCATCGCCCGCGCGTTACGCCAGCAAACGCTCGAGGTGGAGAACGTTTCGTTGCGCCAGCAGCTCGACACGAAGTTCGGCATGGAAAACATCATCGGCGAATCACCGCTGATCCAGGAAGTCTTCGAGGTCGTGCAGCAGGTCGCGCCGACGCGCGCCGCGGTGTTGCTCTCCGGAGAAAGCGGCACGGGCAAGGAACTTATTGCGAAGGCAATTCATCAACTCAGCCCGCGCGCGAAGCAGCCGCTTGTAGTCGTGCATTGCGCGGCATTGTCGCCAACGCTGCTGGAGAGCGAGTTGTTCGGCCACGAGCGTGGCGCGTTCACCGGCGCGCACGAACGACGCATCGGGCGCTTCGAGCAGGCGCAGGGCGGGACGCTGTTCCTGGACGAAATCGGCGAGATTGACGCGACGATTCAAATCAAACTGCTGCGCTTCCTCGGCGAGCGCACGTTTGAGCGCGTGGGGTCGAACAAGACCCTGACGGCGGACCTGCGGCTCATCGCGGCGACGAACAAGAACCTGGAGGATCTCGTAAAAGCCGGAACGTTCCGCGACGATCTGTTTTTCCGGTTGCGCGTGGTGGAGATTCATCTGCCGGCGTTGCGCGAGCGGACGGGGGACATTCCCTTGCTGGCGCTGAATTTCCTGCGCGAATTCGCCAACGAGAACGGCAAACCGGTCAGTGATTTCACGGCCGACGCGCTGGAGTTGTTGATGAATTATACCTGGCCCGGCAACGTGCGCGAGTTGCGCGCCGCCATCGAGCACGCGGTGGTGCTGTGCCGGGGCGAAAAAATCAGCGCGCGCGATCTGCCGCCGTCAGTGCGCGCGGGGGGGGGCGGGGAAGCGGCCGCCCCAGCGCGGATGCTGGCGCGGAATGACTTGACGGTGAAGGAGGCCGAAAAACAATTGATCATCCGCGCTTTGAAAGAAACCAAAGGCAATCGCACGGTGGCCGCGAAAAGAATCGGCATGAGCCGGCGCACGTTCCACCGCAAACTGCACACGTATCATCTGGAGGGATTTTGATTTATGCCATTTCTACAAGATGTGATTCACAAGATCGAAGTCGGGTCGGGCATGCGCTACTTGAAGGTGAGTCTGGCATGCCTGGCGGTAGTGATGCTGATGGTGGGGTATAACTGGCGTTCGTACCGTAATTTCAGCACGCAGGAGGCCATGGACGCCGCGCAGGTGGGGCGCAATCTCGCCGAGGGCAACGGCTACACGACGCAGTTTGTCCGGCCATTCAGCCTTTACCTCGTCAAGAAACGCAGTGAGGCGAGGTTCGGCGTCGTGCCACCGGACAAGAATGCCGACTACGCGCACATCCGAGGACGGCATCCAGACCTGGCCAACCCGCCGGGGTATCCCTGCGTGCTGGCGGCGTTGATGAAAGTGTTGCCGTTCAAGTGGGTCATTGGCCCGCCCAAGCCGTTTTGGAGCCAGAACGGGCGGTTCTGGCGCTATGAACCGGATTTTTTGATCAGCCTCTTCAACGAAGTAATATTTTTTGCGGTCATCCTGCTGACGTTTCTGCTGGCGCGTCGGCTGTTCGACCCGGGTGTGGCGTGGTTGTCGGGCATCTTGTTGTTGAGCTGCGAGCTGCTTTGGCGATTCAGCGTGTCGGGCCTGTCCACCCTGCTGTTGTTGCTGATTTTCATGGGGCTCGTCTGGTGTCTGGTGTTCATCGAACGCGAGGTGCGCGAGCCGAAATGGGGATTGCGGGGGATACGGCTGCTGGCGGTGGCGGCGGGCCTGCTGGTCGGGTTGGGGGCGCTCACGCGTTATGCTTTCGGCTGGATGATGGTGCCGGTCCTGTTGTTTTTCATCCTCTTCGCCGGGCAGCGCCGGGCAGCGCTGTGTCTGTTGGCGCTGATGGTGTTCGCGGCGGTGCTGTCACCGTGGGTCTATCGCAATTACCGGATTTGTGGGGCGCCGTTCGGCACGGCGACTTTTGCCGTCATAGAGGGAACCGCCATGTTTCCGGAAAACAAATTGGGGCGCACGTTGGAGCCGAACTTCAGCCAGCCGGGCATGAGACTGGGGACTTTCACCCACAAGCTGTTGAGCAACTCGCGGCAAATCCTGCAAAATGATCTCCCCCGGTTGGGCGGCAGTTGGTTGACGCCACTGTTTCTGGCGGGCCTGCTGCTCGGATTCAACAGCCCGGCCATCCGCCGGCTGCGTTATTTCCTCATGATGAGCCTGGCCATGCTCGTCATCGTTCAAGCCATGGGGCGGACCCAGTTGTCGGAGGATTCGCCGGAGCTTAATTCCGAGAACCTGCTGGTGCTTTTGGTGCCGCTGATCTTTGTCCTTGGGGTGAGCTTGTTTTTCCTGTTGCTCGAACAGATGAAGTTGCTGTTCCTCGGGATGCGCTACTTTGTGGTGGGATTGTTTGCCTTCATCATGTGCCTGCCGATGGCGTTCACGTTCCTGCCGCCCAGCACCATTCCGGTGATGTATCCGCCCTATTACCCGCCCGCGATCCAACAGGTGTCCGGCTGGATGAAGGAGAATGAACTGATGATGAGCGACATTCCGTGGGCGGTCGCGTGGTACGGCAACCGCCAGTGCATCTGGACGACGCTCGACGCGCAAGAGCAGTTCTTCGCCGTGAACGACCTGCAGAAACCGGTGCGGGCGCTTTACCTGACACCACAGACGATGGACAGTCGTTTCCTCACGCAATGGGTGCGGGCGGGCGAGCACAGTTGGGGCAACTTCGTCCTCGACAGCATGTTGCGCCGCGAAATCCCGCCAACCTTTCCGTTGCGCGAGGCGCCATCGGGTTTTCTCCCCGAACAATTGTTCCTGACCGATTGGAAACGCTGGAAAATGGAACCGCCGGTAACGACGCCGACGGCGGCGCCGGCCAAAAAAAAATAATCCAGCCCGGCTCGCGAACCCGAGGCGCTTACCTGAAGCATCTTGGGCCAGGTTGTGAACCATGGATCGCCACAAAAAACCGCATTGCACTTTGCCCTTGGCTCGAACATAACTCACGCATGTTAGCCAAGGTTTGTTCCGCCGCGTTAAACGGCATTGAGGCCTACCCCGTCGAGGTCGAAGTCAATTCCGGCTGGGGCGACACCCTCGTCGTCATCGTCGGCTTGCCGGACGCGGCGGTGAAAGAATCGCGCGACCGCGTGTCCACCGCGCTCACCAATTCCGGCTACAAATTCCCCATGGGCCGCACCACCATCAACCTTGCGCCCGCTGACGTGAAGAAGGAAGGGCCAAGCTTTGATCTGCCCATCGCGCTCGGCATCCTCGCCGCCAGCGAACAAATCGAAACCGACCAGTTCGACAACTTCCTCGCCGTCGGCGAACTCGCGCTCACCGGTGCGGTGCGATCTTGCAAAGGCGTGCTGCCCGTGGCCCTGCGCGCGAAGGCCGACGGCAAGACCGGCGTACTCGTTCCGGCGGAAAACGCCGCCGAGGCCGCCGTGGTGGACGGTTTGCAAGTCATTCCCGTACAAAATCTCCGCGAAGCTGCCCAGTTTCTTGAAGGTGAAATCAAACTCGCGCCCACGAAGGCGGATATCGCGAAAATGTTCAACCAACCGCACGATGACGATGTGGATTTCGCCGAGGTCAAAGGCCAGGAATCGGTGAAGCGCGCATTGGAAATCGCAGCGGCGGGCGGGCACAACGTGCTGCTCATCGGCCCGCCGGGCACCGGCAAATCCATGCTCGCGAAACGCCTGCCGACGATTCTCCCGCCGCTGACTTTGGACGAGGCGCTAGAAACGACCAAGATTCACAGCATCGTCGGCCTGTTGCCGGTGGGGGTTGGCCTCGTGACCCGCCGCCCGTTCCGCACGCCGCATCACACGGCGAGCGACGCTGGTTTGCTGGGCGGCAGCATCAATCCCACGCCGGGCGAAATATCACTCGCCCACCACGGCGTGTTGTTTCTGGATGAGTTGCCCGAGTTCAAACGCAGCGTGCTGGAGACGATGCGCCAACCGCTGGAGGAAGGCCGCGTCACCATTTCGCGCGCGGCGGGCACGATGACTTTCCCATCCCAATTCATGCTCGTGGCCGCGATGAACCCGACGCCGGATGGAAAAATGCCCGGCGAATCAAAGAGTTCGCCGCGGGAAATTCAAAATTATCTTGGCCGTATTTCCGGCCCGTTGCTCGACCGCATTGATCTGCACGTGGAAGTGCCGCCAGTGAAGTTCCGCGAGATTTCCGGCGACCGCACCGGCGAAACTTCAGCGGACATTCGGGAGCGCGTGGTAGCCGCGCGCCAACGGCAGCAAACCCGGTTCGCGCACAAACCAAAAATCACCTGCAACGCGCGGATGGGATCAAAGGAGCTCAAGGAGTTCTGTCCGCTCGACGAAGCGACGAAGCAGTTGCTGCAAAACGCAATGGCCGACTGGAACCTAAGCGCCCGCGCCTACGACCGGATTCTGAAAGTAGCACGGACGATTGCGGACTTGGCGGCTTCGGAAAATCTGAACAGCGATCACGTGGGCGAGGCGATTCAATACCGCTCGCTCGACCGGCAGATTTGGGGGTAAGCGCGGGAGAACTCCAAGGGGATGAAACAACCGACGCACACACTGTAGCCTGCTTCCCTTGAATCTTTGTTGTCTGGCAGGGCTAAAAACGATAATGGAGGGGTGATGGCAACTCTGGACCGGCGTGACCGGGGCAATTCATAACACCTGTTCCGATGACTACGGCTGGCATGATCACAACGGTCTTACTCTTGGTGGGCGGCGGCATCGTGGGCATTTGCCTTGCGCGGGCAGGGCAACAGCATCACCTGAACGCGCTCGCGGCGGGCGCAGATGAGGTGAAACTCTGGTCCCCCCAGCATTGGGGTGAATCAGCCACTGGCGGCCAGTTGCCATGCCTTAAGGCAGGGTCGTCGTTGCGGACGCGTTCGCTGTTGTTTGCGAAATGCGTTTGTGACGCGGTAGAAGGCTTTCTGAAATGAGCGGGATTACCCACGCTGGAACATCCCGCATTGCTCCGTCTTCTGCCCGGCTCTGGCAGAGCGGGGTGTTGCTTTCTGCCGCAGG
Source organism: Verrucomicrobiota bacterium (assembly GCA_025457745.1). Classification (GTDB taxonomy): domain Bacteria; phylum Verrucomicrobiota; class Verrucomicrobiia; order Limisphaerales; family JADLHS01; genus JALOTT01. The sequence continues at coordinate 26,270 of JALOTT010000002.1, read as the reverse complement.
GTTGCTGGTCGGGTTGGGCAACTACGCGTTCCAAGGGTTGATGGGACGGCAACTGGAACGCGCGGAATACGGCTACCTGAACAGCACGTTGAGTTTCATCGGGCTGCTGGGTCTGCCGCTGACGATTGCGAGCACGGCCATCACGCACTATCTGGCCCATTTTCGGGCAAGCGGCGAGGAGGCGCGGTTGCAGGGACTGCTGGACGGGTGCAAAAGACTTCTGTTTCGGGTGACAATCGGCGGTTGCGTGTTGGCCATCGTGGCGGTCAAGCCGCTCAGCGATTTTTTTAACTTTCCCCGCGGCAGCCTCATGCTGACGGCACTCTTCTGCGTGCTGGCCGGATTGTGGGGCGCGTATGGCACAGGCTTGTGCCAGGGTTTGGCGTGGTTCAAACGGCTGGCCGCCATTGGTTTGCTGGGCGCGGGGTTGAGAATTTTTTTTGGCTGGACTGCCACGCGCCATTTCGCCTTGGCGGAAGCCGCGGTGGCCGCTTCAGGGTTTGCGCTCTTGTCGAATTTCGTGCTGCTCTACTGGCGAAAAGAATTGCGCGGGACGGGCCATGCGGTATCGCCGTGGACGAAGGAACTTGGCCAGTATTTGTTGGTGGGCGCCGCGTCGGCGGGCGGCGGCTATTTTTTCACGCAAGGCGATTTGCTCGTTGGGCAACGCTATTTCGCCGGGCCGGAACTCGGCACCTACAGCGCCGCCGGGTTGCTGGGGCGCGCGTTGCCGATGGTTGTGGCGCCAATGCTGACAGTCTTGTTCACCTCGCGTTCCGGCCATCGCACGGTTAGCGCGCTACGCGCACAACTGGGTTTGCTGGGGTTCTACGCGGTGGGATTGGCTTGCGGCGCGATCGGCCTGCTGGTGCTCCGCGGCTTTTTAGTGAAGTTGATTTTTGGAAAGCCAGCACCAGAAGCAGCGGCCATGGTGGGCTGGTTTACGGTCACGATGGCCTTCGTCGGTCTGATTCAAGCCTTGGGGATGTGGGCACTGGCGAGCCGATGGTTCAAGGTGGCGCTACTTTACGGCGGGTTGGGATTAACCTACTGGTTGGTCCTGCTGGCGTTTGGAAAAACTCCACAATTGATGCTGCGGGTAATGCCGCTGTCCGCTGCCGTTGCATTCATCGTTTTGTTCATCGCCTGGCTGGCAAAGATGCGCGCAGGGAGTCGCAGCGACAACGAACCCGGCGGCGGGTCATGACGGTTGCCTGCCCTCTGCGGTGCAGAGCAGTCGCGCTGCTTGGTGCTTTACTTACAGTATTCTTGTCTTATGGTCGCCGGCAGTAACGCCGCAGACACTGTTTTGTCAGCGAAATGATTACCACGTCTTGTCGGTTTGAGGCGACGCCTCGTCAAGAAGATGCACATGGCAACTGCTGCAATAAAAAAACGTATCAATCACCCGGATACGGCGCGCGAGCCGGTTGGTCCGATATTATGAGAATCTTGAATTTGGATCCGGCAGCCAAGGCGGGTTTTCGTTACTTGTCCCTGCACCATCCCCGGTGGCTCTGCAGGCTGAAAATGATCCGCAACCACACGATTGAGTCAGACCAGAGATTTTGGGAGCTGTATGCCGAAGGTCTCGGCGATGATGTCACAGTCCAGCCCTTGGAAGACTTTTTCAATCTTTATCAATTAGTGCAGCGCACCCAGAAACTGGAAGGAGAACTGGCGGAACTGGGGGTGTATCGCGGCGGCACCGCCAAGCTCATCGCCTCGCTCAAAGGGAACAAAACCCTGCACCTTTTTGACACGTTTGCGGGCATGCCGGAAGTGCGGGGCGACCTAGACCAGCACCGCGCGGGCCATTTCGACAGGACGTCGCTCGCGGAGGTGAAGCGCTACTTGAGCGGCTTCAGCGGACTGTTCTTTCATCCGGGCTTCTTTCCCGATTCGGCGGGAGAGCTGGCAAAAACTCCGATTCGATTCTCGCTGGTCCATTTGGACGCGGACATCTACGAATCCACGAAAGCCGGACTGCATTTTTTCTATCCGCGCATGGTCAAAGGGGCGGTAATCCTCTCTCACGATTACAGAAATCTGAGCTGTCCCGGGGTGAAACAAGCGGTCGACGAGTTTTTCGCCGACAAGCCCGAAACCGTGATCGAGTTGTGGAAAACCCAGTGTCTCGTCGTCAAGCAGTAGGCGCGAGTGATCCCGCGATGGCGGGACGCCCTGCCTTCTGTGAAAGCGATCTATCGGCGCGCACGGAGTGGCACGCCCCACCTCCGACTGAGACCGATCCATCAGCGCGCACGGCGTGGCGCGCCCTACCTCGACTGAGACCAGCGGGGTGGGGGCGCTCCCATTTCAATTTCGTGTTTCAGATTGACGACGGTGGCTCTGGAGATAACCTGTGGCGCATGATTGGGCAGCCACTCTGTACTGAGGGATCCTAAGGTAGCAGGCTTATTACCGCCGATCAACTGAGAGCCATCGATTGGCGCCGTCCATATGAACAAGTTGCATGTCACCATCGTTCACAATCTGCCCGTTCCGGCGAAAAAATACGGCGGCACGGAGCGGGTCATCTGGTGGCTGACACAGGCGCTGACCGAATTGGGGCATCGTGTTTCGTTGGTCGTGCCACATGGATCTTTCTGTCCGTTTGCACAGGTCATCACGTTCGACCGATTTCGGAGACGGATTTCCGACCTGATCCCCCAGGATGCCGATGTGGTTCACGGCACGGATTCCTTCCGGGAGAAGATAGACAAGCCCCTCATCATCACTCACAACGGGAATGGCTATCCCGGTGACAAATTCCACCCGAACACCGTCTTTGTTTCGCGGGATCATGCCCGGAGACACAAGAGCGAAATGTTTGTTTACAACGGAATCAATCCGGCGGAATACCCGGCTATACAAGAAGAAGCCAAGTCGCCATTTTGCTATTTCCTCGCCAAGGCGCGTTGGAAAGTCAAGAATGTGAGTGGCGCAATTGATGTCGCGCGGGCGGCGGGCATGCCAATTCAAATTATTGGGGGATGGCGTCCGTCTTTTCGTCACGATGTCAGATGGCGCGGGATGCTTGGCGGGGAAAAGAAGAACGAAATCCTGCGAACGGGATCGGCCCTGCTGTTTCCGGTTCGTTGGCACGAGCCGTTCGGAATCGCAGTCATTGAAGCCATGCTGACCGGTTCTCCCGTTTTTGGCACGCCTTACGGAGCATTGCCTGAGTTGATCACGGAGGAAACTGGATTCATTTCAAATCGGAAAAACGATCTGGCCAACGCATTGAAAAAATATGCCGAATACGATCGAAAGACCCTGCGGAAGCGAGTATTGGATCATTTTACGCATCTGCACATGGCAGAAAAATACCTGGAGTACTACCATCATGTGATCTCAGGCAAAACACTCAACCCGCATGAACCGGAGACGCTCACCCGGGTCTCCGCACAACTACTCCTGGAGTGGCAGTGATGAAACGGCTCATTGAGACAGCGCTCAACCTCCTGCCGGCAGCCTGGCGAAACGCATTTTGGGTCTGGTATTGCCGGGATGAAAACATCCCTGCACTCCGCCTCCTGGCGCAAAACCGCTTCGCCCCGGAATGGATCATTGACTGCGGCGCCTTTCGGGGAAACTGGACGCGGCTGGCCAAGAGCGTCTTTCCCGCTTCCAAGGTGCTGATGGTGGAAGCGCAAAGCTCCAAACAAAAGCTCCTGGAACAGGTAAGCGCCGATTTTGACGGCACGGCTCAATACGCCATTACCCTGCTCGGACCGGAAGAGAAATCGGACGTGCCTTTTTTTGAGATGGGAACCGGCTCTTCCGTGCTGGAGGAATTAACCGACCTACCCCGCAAACCCACGCTCCGGAACATGCGCACTCTGGACGGCCTGCTACGGGAGAAAGGAATCGCCGCCCCATCCCTGATCAAGCTGGACCTGCAAGGCTTCGAAATCGAAGCCTTGAAAGGCGCAACCCAAGCTTTGGAGAAGGCTGAAGTGGTTTTCCTGGAAACCTCCCTGGTGGCCTACAACAAAGGGGCCCCGCTTTTTGACGAAGTGATGGCGTTTCTGAAAACACGCGGGTTCCTGCTTTACGATTGCCGCAACCTGAACCGGTGGCGTGGCGGCGACTTGTTCCAACTGGATGCCGTATTCGTGAAGGCGAATTCTCCCTTGCGGGTCGTGGATTTCCGCACCCGAACCAACCCTGCATGAAAACGTTCATTGCCGGGGGCGGCCTAGGCGACTGCGTGCTGATTCTCAACAAGCTTCGGCAACTGGCCACGCCGCAGGACAGATTGATTTATTATCTTGCAGAGAAGCAGTCCCACACCCGCGACGTGATCCACGAGTTCTGGGAAAGCCAGGGAATCCACCCTGAGATACGGATGGTGTCCGAGATCGCGACGCCGCTGAACCATCACGAGGCGGGAGTCGCGGTGCTCAATCCGCTGATCTATGGCACGGGCTGCATCATGGTCGAAAGATGGAAGTTCGTTTATTACCCTTTCGACGCCTTCGCCACCCCCACCCTGCGGTTCGACTGCAACCCTTCGCCCTACCATCACTACTTTGTCGTGCAATCCGACGCCGGCACGATGAAGTACCGCGGGCACAAGAATTGGCTGAACACGGGGTGGATCGAGGATTTCATCTCTGTTGGGCGTGCTTCCGGCCTCAAATGTGTGGTGGTCGGAGCCAATGACATTGGGATCCGGGGCGCCGATTACTATCACTACAACGTGCCGCTTAAGGACCTCTTCGGGTTGCTGGAGAGCGCCGAGTTCGTGCTGGGCCTGCAAGGGTTTGTCACGCTGGTTGCCTTGTCCATGCGGCGGCGGGTTCTGCTCAAGCGCGAGAATTTCCGGGTGATTCTCAATTACTTTCATCCCCGGTGGCGAGAGCACGCCAAGATCTTTTCCGAACCGAAAGTTTGGCCGAATGCCAAGACAGAAGCTCTTTTCAATCGGATCTCTACAATCTAATTAACATAGACCACATCCATGAGTATATTAAATAAACTGTCCGGTTTAGTTTACCGCGGGTCGCGTCGAGTCCGCAACAAATTAAACGGCATCTATTCCAATTTTGATGAACAAGTCATGATAAACAAATACGTCAATCGTTTGGGAATAAAGAATCGGTTATGCGTGGATATTGCGGCCGGGGACGGTATCTCCATGTCGAATACATACAGACTATTCAAGGATGGCTGGAAGGGGCTGGCAGTTGAATATGATGCGGTCCGGTTTGCCAGATTGGCAAATGCATATAAGAATCATCCGGATGTATATTTGGCCAAGTGCAAAGTCACTCCCGTAAATGTGGTTGCCTTGCTAAAGGCCAACCAATTGCCGGCCGATTTTGGTTTTCTAAACTTGGATATAGATGGTTATGATTATTTTGTCTTGGCGAAAATTCTTGCCGAGTTTCGGCCATTCCTCATTTGTGTAGAAATCAACGAAAAAATTCCGCCTCCTATCAAATTCACGGTGAAGTGGGATTCCAACTATTGCTGGCAAGGAGACCATTTCTATGGCCAGAGCATATCGCAGCTTTACACGCTTTGTCTTGAAAGGAATTATTCACTTGTTGAGGTTCATTATAACAACGCATTTCTTGTCCCATCTGAATTTAGTGCTTGCCCGGATCTAAAGCCCGAATTGGCCTACCAGCTCGGATATTTTGACAAGAAAGACAGAAAGTTGCTGTTTCCATGGAATGCCAACTTGGAAATCATTCTTACCCTGCAACCCCGCGAGGCAGTTTTTTATCTGAACCGCTACTTTGAAAAATACCAAGGTAAGTACGTGTGCGAATTATGAAGAAGCTCTTTCAGCTTTATGGCATTTGACGCCACATTCCCTTTTGCAACCCAAGGAGGGGGGGGCCCAGTCCTGCATCCGGGTACGCCGTAGGCGTCAATCGTAAAACAGATACTCATTGCTGAGCGTATAGAGTTTCTTTGTTTTCTTTTGAAGAATGTCCGCAACAGTCTGGCTGCGCCTTTTACCCACGCATTCCATCACTGCCAGCGGACATTGCGTGAAAGTCTTTAGTCCGCCGATTATCGTTTTTAGTTCGCCTCCATCTGTGTCAACTTTAATGAAGTCTGGTTTCAACTGAAAATCATCCAGCCTTTTTGTGGCAACAGTCTCTCGCCCATCAGAAAATTTGAGCAATGGATTGCCACCCAAAGTTGCCGTTAAGCCCAATGACCTGTCCAGAAACAAGGTTGCGGTTCCTGTTTCTTCCGCCAGTGCAACTAAATGAATTTCGTCATAACATTTTAACTTCGTGCAAAACTCCGTCAGATCGGGGATCGGCTCAAATCCGATAATTTTGGCGTTGGGCCATCGTTTCCTGCACAGCCAGCCAAAAGTTCCGTAATTGGCGCCAACGTCCAGAATCGTGGGTTTCTCTGGAAGTCTCTCGGCCCACCCGCCTCGGAAAACGACCGCTTCCCAGGCAAAATCAAAATAGCAATAGAGTTGCTGGACGTTCTCGACTTTGTAGCCCTCTTTGGTCAGGAACGGATCGAACTTGCCTTTAAATAGAAGCTGCATCCGCGCCTTGGCCAGGCCGGGGTCATATCGCTTCAATAGTCCACCCAAGCAAGGCCCCGAGTGCGTTATCAGGTTAATCGGGGTTTGTATGTTCACGCTTCCAATTTTTTGATTTTATTACGCTTGTCGTTGAAACGCCTGCTGCCAGTCCACATAAGGCGGCAGCAATGCGGCATCCATATGCGTCGAGAGCGATGGGACCGGCATATAAAGGGAATATCGCCGGCCAAAGAGGATCTGCCGCCAGTTGAAGAACCAGGCGAAAGCCAGGCTCGCGCCGCGATAGCGAGAAATGAACGGCTGGCTGACTAGGTCATACAGGTTGAACACATGGTGCTTCGTAAGGCTCAACCACATGCACGCATCCACATTCCAGCGCCTGATCTTGGTGTAGCTGAGGAAGGTCGCATGGCAGGCTTGAAGCGTCGCCTTGCGCGTCAGAAATGTGCAGGTGGTGCCATTAGCCGTCCGCCAAACCTGCCCCTGCTCCACTTTGAGCCGCATTTTATGACGGTGAAAATCGTGCCGGTGAAGATCAGGATGATCGGCAGGCGAGCAGAAGTCCGCATCCGGATTGTGTTTTAACAAATCAAGAGCCAGATGAAACTTCCCAGGCAAATAAAAGTAGTCATCCTCCGCCAGATACACGTATTCGGCGTCATCTTGCGCGGTCAAAATCTCCAGTTGCCTGCCAAAGGTCTGCTGATTGCCGATTCCATCAAAGCGAAGTAAAACCAAATCTTCGGGGGACCACAATTCAGTAAACAGCGTTTCGTATTCCGGCGGGCAATTGTCGAGCAGCGCCCAGATTTTCACCTTGAGGTCTCCCAAGCCCGCCTTGAAAGAGCGCAGACAAAACGCCGCCAGCTCATATTTTGAATCGGCAAAGACCGGGGGCGGCATGTGCGACCGACGGGAGCAGATCCGGTACGCCACCGCAAGATCGTGTCGTTTCGCGTTGCTCATTGTTCAAACATCTTAGTGGCACCGATCATCGGCGACAAGCCTACTTGGCTCGTTGGCTTCGAACGCCTCCCAATGTATTGACACTCAGGGGAATCGGAACTAACAATTCACAAACTGGCAAATCATGAACCTGTCCAAACCGACTTCCGCGACCAAGCCTGACCGTTTCCAGACAACCGCATTGCTGGTGCTCATCCTGTTGTTGCTTTTCTGGCGAGGCTTTCTGCCGGGCTGCGTCCAATTCAACAACGACGGGCCTTTGGGGCAGCAGATGGCCGCGGCAGTCCAGTTTCCGGGGGCAATGATCAGTGTTTGGAGTGACCTGAACGGCATTGGCAGCCATGGGGGCGCCTACCCGCCCACCTTCACTACGCTTATCCGCTGGATCTTGGGGCCGGTTGGTTTCGCAACATTTTACGCCCCGGGCGCTTTGTTCATCCTCGGGCTGGGCGCCTGGGCTTTTTTCAGGCAACTGCAGTTCACACCCCTGGCAGCACTGCTGGGAGCATTGGCGGCCATGCTCAACTCCACCTTCTTCTCCACGGCGTGTTGGGGGGTGGCTTCACAGCAGATCGGCACGGCCATGGATTTCTTTGCCTTGGCCTTCATTGTCTCCATCCGGCCTGGAATGGCCTGTTGGCGCGGCTGGATACGAGTGGCTTTGGCGGGACTGGCCATTGGAATAAATGTGACGGAAGCCGTGGACATCGGCGCACTTTTCAGTCTGTTTGTCGCGGCGTTCGTGCTCTACCACGCGTGGGTGAGTTTTCCCCAAACCGATTCGCTCGTTGAATCCCCGAACCGGGGCGCAGCGGTAGGGCGCGTCACTCCGTGCGCGCCGCCCTCGACTGAAACCAGACCCGGTGCGCACGGCGTGACGCGCCCTACCTTGAGGCGGATCGGCCTGGGCGTCGCGCGGCTCGCGTTGGTCGCCGGTTTCGCGGCGTTCATCGCGGCCCAGGCTCTGAGCAGCCTCGTCGGCACGCAAATCAAAGGCATCGCCGGGGCCGAACAAACCAAGGAAGCCAGAGAAGCGCGTTGGGACTGGGCCACGCAATGGAGTCTGCCGAAACGCGAAGTGCTCGGCCTCGTCGTGCCGGGCTTGTTTGGCTTTCGGATGGATACGCCGGATGGCGGCAATTACTGGGGCGCGGTCGGTCGCGACCCGGCTTGGGATCGCCATTTTGAGAGCGGCAGGCAGGGTCAGCCGCCTGGCGGCTTCATTCGTTACACCGGCGGCGGGATTTACGCGGGCGTGCTGGTGGTGCTGGTCGCGATCTGGGCGACCATCCAATCGCTGCGCAGAGAGGGCTCGGCCTTTTCACCGGGCAACCGGAAATTGATCTGGTTTTGGCTGGGCGTCATGCTCGTGTCCCTGCTGCTGGCGTTCGGGCGGCACGCGCCGTTCTACCAATTCCTCTACCCCCTGCCGTATTTCTCGACCATTCGTAATCCGGCCAAGTTTCTCCACGTGTTCTCGTGGGCGCTGGTCATCGTTTTCGCCTACGGCATGCACGGCTTGAGCCGCCGGTATCTGGAAATTGCCGCAGGCGCTGCGGCGGCTCCTCCCGACGATTCTGAAGGCAGGGCGCGTCACTCCGGGCGCGTCGTCTCCGCCCCCGCCCAAACCCGGCGCGCACGGAGTGACGCGCCCCACCTTGCTCTGGGCGAGCATCTGCGGAGTTGGTGGTCGAAGGTGAAGGGCTTTGACCGGAAGTGGAGCGTTGGCTGTCTGTTGGCGGTGGGAGCGAGCCTGCTTGGCTGGCTGATTTATGCCTCGGCGCGCAAGGGGCTGGAGGACTATTTGCAGACGGTCCAGTTTGACGAGGGCACGGCGAAGGCCATCGCCGGCTTCAGCTTCCAGGCGGTGGGCTGGTATGTCCTGTTTCTGTTGCTGGCAGTAGGGCTGGTGACGCTGGTATTGAGCGGCTGGTTCGCGGGCCGGCGCGCGAAGTGGGGCGGGATTCTGCTCGGCGTTCTGCTGGTCGCCGACCTGGGGCGCGCCAATCTGCCGTGGATCCTTCACTGGGATTACAAACAGAAATACGATGTTGATCCGGCCAATTCCGCCAATTCGATCAACCCGATCATCAACTTCCTGCGGGAACGGCCATTCGAGCATCGCGTGGCGAATTTTCCGATGGACCGGTTTTTGCGCATGGACCGCCTCCCACCGGAGGCCGCGCCGCTCGCGCGGTTGTATTCGCAACTCAGCGGGCTTTACGAGATCGAATGGAAGCAACATCACTTCCCGTATTACAACGTTCAATGTTTGGACATCATCCAGGAACCGCGTGTGGCCGCGGACAAAGCCGCTTTCGAAGCGGTGATGATCTTCGCGCCGCTTCGTCGCTGGGAACTCACCAACACGCGCTATCTGTTCAGTCCCGCTGCTTTGCTGGAGGTGCTTAACGGGCAAATTGACCCCGGCAGGAAGCGGTTCCGGATTGCGACGCGATTTGATATTGCGCCCAAGCCCGGCGTCTCCAACCCCACGCGCTACGAGCACCTCACGGCAATGCTTAACACCAATGGCGCATGCGCCTTGTTTGATTTTACCGGCGCCCTGCCGCGCGCAAAACTTTATGCAAACTGGAAAGTCAGCACGAACGACCCGGCCAGACTTCGGGATTGGGTGAAGGAAATCCAGCCGCGCGTGCCGGCGGAATGGGCCTCTGCGCTGGCCGCGCAAAGCCCGGTTAACCTGGCAACATTGCACGAAATGGCCGACGAAGCGTTTGATCCGTCGCAAACCGTTTTGCTCGCCGAACCGCTCACCGCGTCGCCGGGCACGAATCAAAATCCCGGCGAGGTGAGATTCGAAAGCTACGCGCCAAAACACATCGTGTTGCGCGCCAAGGCGGAGACGCCGGCGGTGCTATTGCTAAACGACAAGTTCGATCCGGCTTGGAAAGTGTTGGTGGACGGAAAACCGGAAACGCTCTTGCGCGCGAATTTCATCATGCGCGGCGTTTATCTTCAACCGGGCGAACACACGGTCGAGTTCCAGTTCGTGCCGAAGGTCACGATGCTTTACGTGTCCCTGAGCGCGATTGGTGTGGGCGTGTTGCTGCTCGGCTTCCTGATCTTTTCCTCGCGGCGGGAAGCGGCTGACAGCCTGTCAATCAAGCAGCAGCCGACGTAAGGAGGCTCTGAACGATGATGGAGTTTAGAAAACATTTGAGCCTGCTCACGTCGGCTGCTACGAAATAAGAAAATATAAATCCTGATCACCGGCGGGGCCGGCTGCATTGGTTCGGCGCTGACGCCCACGTTGCTGGGCCTCGGCCACGAAGTGACCGTGCTGGAAAGTTTCTACTTCCACCAAAACAGCCTGCTGGATTGCTGCCAGTATGAAAAATTCCAGGTCGTTCGCGGCGACTCCCGTGACGAGGCCCCGATGAAGACTCTCGCGGCCAAGGCCGACCTGATGATCCCGTTGGCCGCGCTCGTCGGCGTGCCCAGCTGCAACCTCGACGCCATCGCCACGCAAACCACGAACCAGGACGCGATCGAAATGCTCTGCCGGCTCGCGAGTCGCGACCAACGGGTCATCCTGCCCGTGACCAACAGCGGCTGCGGCATCGGCGAGAAGGGGCAACCCTGCACTGGCAGGTGACTGAAAGCCGCCACGTCAAAGCCTGCGCCATAAGCAGGCCACGGTACTGAAGATCACCTTTGCCTTGCTCTTGAGCGGCGACCAGGGCGGCCATCGCGCGGCGGCCAGCTTTGCGCGCGACCTCTCGCCCACGCAACGGGCGGCGCTGCGCTGCTGGTTCAATCGAACAACCCGCGCCTGCGATCCGCCGACCGAGAACTGCATTTACCGCGTGCTCAAAGCCGTTCCCGTGCTCGAATTTCAACAGGCGCTCTGGGTCTGGCAACAAACCCGCCACGGCGCGGCCGACGGATCAGTCGTCGTGCTGGACGACAACACGCATGACTTGCGCCCGCCCTCCTCCGTGCGTTAGCGTGACGCGCCGGAAATATGAACCTGCAAGGCCAATACGACGACAAGATGTTCGACTTCAGCCAGGGCGGCCTACGAAAGCGCATCGCTTCCTGGCGCAGCGACGCCGCGCCAGCCGGGATCGCGCCCGCGGCTGATTCCGATCTAGCCATGGCAAAACCCGAACCGGCGACCGGCAAGCTGCCGGAAACATTTTCCGACGTGGCTTGGAAGAAAATGCCGATTGGCGGCACTCACAGAATTCAAAATCCCATATTCCCATGAAATCCGCCTACGAACTCGCGATGGAACGATTGAACAAATCCTCGCCCGCCGTCAAAACTTCCGCCGCTCAGAAAAAAGCGCTGGCTGAACTGGACTCACAATACGCCGCCAAAATTGCCGGGCGCGAACTGGCGTTGAAAGATCAGGCCGCGCAGGCGGCGGCGGGAGGCGAGGTCGAAAAGATGGAGCAGTTGGCGCAGCAACTGGTCATTGAGCGAAAGAAGTTGCAGGCGGAACTGGAAGAAAAAAAGGACGCCGTGCGCAGCAGCGGTGGCCGCAAGTGAAGCCAGCTTAATTGGCCACTCCTATACCAATTTCGGCCCGGCATGGTCGTGCGGACGCGCGCCTCGGCGGCTCGTTTTCTGCTGTTTTTCGGCGCGACCGGCGGGGAAGTAAATCATGAAGACATTCAAGATTAGCGGGGCGGATCTGGCCTGCGAAGAGCGCGGGACGGGTGAACTTTTGATTTTGGTGCATGGCGCCGTGGGAGATTACCGGACGTGGGAAGGCGTTCTGGACACCTTTGCCGCGCGCCATCGGGTCATCACGTACAGCCGGCGCTGGCATCATCCCGAAACCTCGGCGGGCAATGGCGCGGGGTACACTCATGACAGCCACGCGGCGGATCTGATTGAACTCATCACAAGCTGCGGCGGCGGGCCGGTGCGTTTGCTGGGCCATTCTTATAGCGCGTCAGTCTGCGCGGTCGTTGCCGTGCAACGGCCGGACCTGGTCCGCAGCCTGGTTCTGGCCGAACCGTCCTTGTTCTCGCTGCTGTTGACCCGTCCGATGGGCGCGATTGCGCTGGCGCAAACCGCCGCGGCGATGATGCACATCACGCCGCTCATGCGCAAAGGCCAGCCCGAACAGGCCCTCACGGAATTCTTGAAAGCGGTGATCGGTCCCGCCGGGTTTGAGCGACTGCCGGAGCGGGCACGCGCCGTGATGTTTGCCAACGTGCATACGCTCGGGCCGATGCTCAACGGCATGAGCGCGGGCAATTCGTTCTCGGCGAAACAGGCCGCGCGCATCAACGCGCCAACGTTGCTCGTTGAAGGGGAACTCACCACGAAGTTGTTTCAGTTGACGATGAAGGAGCTGGCGGGCGCAATTCCCAACGCCGAGCGCACCGTCGTGCCCGGCGTGGGCCACGGGTTGCATTTGGAAACACCCGACGCGTTCAGCGGCGTCGCCCTCGATTTTTTTTCGCGCCACTGACCGCGCCGCCGGTTTACGCCTCGGGCGTTTTCAAGCCGCGCCGCCACAGGTCGAAGTAATACAGCGCCGTCACGACCAGCGTGTGCTTGATTTTTCCCTCGCCGACGAGTTGGGGCACGTCGGCCACCGGCACGAGGCGCGTGATCAGATCCTCGCCGTGGTCGAACTGCACCGGATGCAGGCACCGGCAATTCTCCACCAGCACGGTGAAACACGTATTACTATGGGTTGCGGGGTTCGGTAGCGCCTCCCCTAGCACACGCGCTTGCCCGCCTTCGTAGCCCGTCTCCTCGCGCAGCTCGCGCACGGCTGCCGCGACGGGTGACGTGTCGCCCTCGTCCATCATGCCGCCGGGGATTTCGAGTTCCACCGTGTTCGAGCCGTGCCGGAATTGCTCGATCATCACCACCTGCTGGTCGGGCGTGATGGCGATGACGTTCACCCAGTTGACGCTGTCGAGAATGACGAAATCATGTTCCTTGCCGGTGCGCGGCGAAATCTTCCTGTCCGACCGCATCGTGAAAATGCGGAAGTCCCCGATGGGGGTGGAACTGATTTTTTGCCAGGGCTTGATCATTTGCGATTTACGATTTTCGATATACGAGCCGCGTGGGAAAACGGAGGTAGTCACGATTTCAGGCCACGCGCGTCAATCGTAAATCGAAAATCAAAAATTCAAACTCCTTTCTCCTTCGCCGCCCAGCCCCGCTTCATCAAGTTCAGCAAATGCGCCAGCGCGTCGTCATGGTTGCGCCCTTTCTGTTCCGCCAGTTGGCGTGCGCGCTTGTCGAGTTGCGCCGCCATCTCCGCTGATTTTTCCTGCGGGCAGCCCAACTGTCCGAGCAGCGACGCGAGTTCGGGCTGGGTCATGGTTGTTTTCGTAGCCGCCGACGTGAGGAGGCCGAGGCGCTGACTGAACCCTAGAATCCGCCGCCGCACGTCGGCGGCTACGCGATCACTTCACTGAATCCGAGGGGACAATTTTGATGCTCTCGACGTTCATCCGTTTCACCGGCCTGTCGCCCGGTTGGGTCGGCGTGGCGGCGATTTTTTCCAGCACGTCGTCGCCTTTGATCAATTTCCCGAAGGCCGTGTATTGCTTGTCGAGAAAGCGCGGGTCGCCGTGGCAGATGAAGAATTGCGAGCCGGCGGAATTCGGGTCGTTGGAGCGGGCCATCGAGAGCACGCCGCGCACATGCGCCTTGTCGTTGAACTCGGCCTTGATTTGGTGGCCGGGGCCGCCCGTGCCCCAACGACTCTTGTTGGCTTCGTCCTTCGTCAGCGGGTCGCCGCCTTGGATCATGAAGCCTTTGATGACGCGGTGGAAACACGTGCCGTCGTAAAAGCCCTTCATCGCGAGTTTCTTGAAATTTTCGACATGGCCCGGCGCCACGTCGGGCCAGAATTCGAGGACCATTTCACCTTCGGAGGTTTTGATGATGGCGGTTTCGTTCATGCCGCAGGTTGACAGGGAGAGTGGCGGCTTGTCACGCGCAAATGGACTTCCGGAACGCAAAAAAAGCTTTTCTTCGCCCGCCGGATTCACTTTCATGCGGAACATGAAACATAATATCTTGAACCGACTTAATGTAACGTTTGTCGCCGGCTTGCTCGCGACCGCAGCCTTGGCCGCCGACGCAGAACGAAAACTGGCTGACGGCCTCTACGCTGAAATGGATACATCCAAAGGCAAAATCCTCCTGCAACTGGAATTCGAGAAGACACCACTCACAGTGGCGAACTTCGTCGGGTTGGCTGAGGGCACAAAAAATTATGTGAAGTGGGAAAGCGCCGCCCAATACATGGAGGACAACTTCGTGTTGAATGACGCCAAGCAGCCCATCGGCAAGAAAAGTCCGGACCAACGCAAACAAAAACCCAAGGCGCAGAACAAACCATTCTATGATGGCCTGACTTTCCATCGGGTCATTCCAGATTTCATGATCCAAGGCGGCGACCCTTTGGGTACGGGCATGGGTGGGCCTGGCTACCAGTTCAAGGACGAGTTTGATTCGTCGCTCAAACACAGCGGCCCCGGGATTTTCTCGATGGCCAACTCCGGTCCGGGCAGCAATGGCAGCCAGTTTTTCATCACGCACAAGGCGACATCGCATCTCGACGGCAAGCATACTGTCTTCGGCCACGTAGTCGAAGGTCAGGACGTGGTGAACAAGATCGCGATCGGCGACAAACTCATTTCCGTCAAGATTCTGCGCTTGGGCGAAAAGGCAAAGACATTCAAGGGTGACGAGGCTGCCTTCGAGAAACTGTCGAAGTAATTCCGCTTCGCAAAGTCACGCGCCGATTACGCCTTTCCGCCGAAACTCACGTAATCATCCACATCCAGCAGGTCGAACCACGTCGCGATGTCCCCGCGTTTGGGCGCGGCCTTCGTGTGGAGACCGTTGAAATACTCGCGCGATTCCGGATCGCTTGGCACGCGCTGCTCTGCCAACGCCGACCAGGCAGCGATTTCCGAGTCGGTGTGCTTTAATTTGGCGCTGGCCTGAATCCATTCGAGGATTTCACCATCGCCCTTGCCCTTGGCGAGTTGCTTTATCAGCGCCTTGGGATCAACCCCGGTGAAATCGAGGAATCGCTGGTCGAGCGGGCAGGCGTAGTGGTATTCGCCGTTCTTGCCGGCGAGCACCGCGCGGCCCTTGTCCAGCATGCGCGGCAAAATCACGTATCCGCCCAACCGCACACGCGGGCTGCGAGGAGGCTGTTTCGTCAAATCGGGCGATTTTGTGGGCATAAACAATTGTGTTTCGGTTTGGTTCGCGCCAGATCCGGCGACAGGCCGGGTTCATAGCGCGCCTTAAGTTGCACGCAACCTGGCAAAAAGCAAGACCAGTGGAAAGCAGGTCTTGACGGGGAAGCTTGCAAATCCACCCCGCAGCTTGCGTAATCCCGTGCGTGATGCGTGCCGCCCAGGTCAAGACCGGATGTTTCATTCTCGAGGGATTGAATTCCTTCGCGACGACCTTTTATTTCTATTACCTCTATTTTTTCATGCAGCAGCAGTTTGGCTTTGGGGACAAGGCCAACCTGGTGCTCGCGGCGTTCAACGGTCTGGATTACATGTTTGCCGTCTGGTGGGGGGGGCGGTTCGCGCAACGCGCCGGTTGCTTCACGGCGCTGAAAATCGGGTTCGTCATCATGATCGCCGCCCTGGCCGTGGGCACACAGCTCGATTCTGCCACCGGCCACGTGGCGGTAATGCTCGCGACCACCCTCGGCATGGGCTTCACCTGGCCGCCACTTGAAGCGCTTGTCAGTGAAGGCGAAAACCCCGTTCGCCTGCAACAAAGCATCGGCCTTTACAACGTCGTGTGGGCCGGTCTGGGCGCGCTGGCCTACTTCATCGGCGGGGCGATGCTCGAAAAGCTGGGCTTGAAAAGCCTGTTCGTGGTGCCGATGGCGATTCTCGTCGTCCAACTCGCGTTGACGATCTGGTTGGAGCGCGAGGCAAAAGGAGCATCGCAGCTTGAGCTTGTGAGACCGATGGCGGAGGTAGGGCGGGTCACTCCCTGCGCGCCGGAGTTGGTTGGACACGGAGACGGCGCGCACGGAGTGACGCGCCCTACCACAATCCGCACTGGCATCCCACTTGAATTGAACCCGCGACCCATCGCGCGGGCCAGGGCATTTCTGCGGATGGCTTGGCTGACGAATCCGTTTGCTTACATCGCCATCAACACACTCGTTGCTGTCATGCCGGGCGTGGCCGGGCGGTTGGGATTGTCCACCACCCTCGCGGGATTCTGCTGTTCGGTCTGGTGTTTTGCGCGGCTCGCCGCGTTCTTTGCGCTGTGGTTCTGGCCGGGCTGGCATTACCGGTTCCGCTGGCTGCTGGGGTCGTATCTCGCGCTGGTCGTTTCGTTCGCGGTGATTCTTGTGGTGCCGAGCCTGGCAGTGCTGGTTGCGTCGCAACTGGTCTTTGGCGTCGGAATCGGGCTGATTTACTACTCGTCGCTGTTCTACTCGATGGATGTGGGGGAAACCAAAGCCGAACACGGCGGCATCCATGAAGCGATGATTGGCCTGGGAAACTTCGCCGGGCCGGCGGTGGGCGCGGCGGCGTTGCATTTTCTGCCACATTCCGCGCACAGCGGCGCGGCGGCCGTGGGCGGGTTGTTGCTCTGCGGCCTCGGCGGGTTGCTCGGCATCTGGCGCAAGACGAAAACGTAAGTTGGAGTTCACGCTTTAGCGTGTCCGGGTGACCCACGAAACGGGCGACAAGCTAAAGCTTGAACTCCAACGTTTCCCGCCTTGCCGCGCCCCCCGATTTCCCGTACTGCTATGCACCGAATTACCGTTGTAACGCTTTAACCCTTTTAACTTTTTATTGAACCCATGCCTTTACTGGACGGCAAACACGGCCTCGTCTTCGGGGTTGCGAACAAACGCTCCATCGCCTGGGCCATCGCGCAGGCTTGGGCGCGCGAGGGCGCGAAACTCGCGTTCACGTATCAAGGCGAACGGCTGAAGGAAAACGTCGAGGAACTAGCCGGCACGTTCGGCGCGGACACGCTCATCCTGCCGTGCGACGTGACCAAGGACGAACAAATCACCGACGTTTTCAAAACCGTCGGCGGGAAATTCGGCAAGCTGCACCTGATGCTTCATTCCGTGGCGTTCGCGCCCAAGGACGCGCTTGAAGGTGAATTCGTGAACACCAGCCGGGAAGCGTTTCGCGTGGCGCATGACGTGAGCGCGTATTCGCTCGTGGCGCTGGCGCGCGGGGCCGCGCCGCTCATGACCGAAGGCGGCAGCATCGTGGCGATGAGTTATTACGGGGCGGAAAAAGTCGTGCCGCATTACAATGTGATGGGCGTGGCCAAGGCCGCCCTCGAAGCCAGCACGCGCTACCTCGCCTACGACCTCGGCCCAAAGAAAATCCGCGTGAACTGCATCAGCGCGGGCCCGGTGAACACGCTGGCCGCGCGCGGCATCGGCGGCTTTACGGAAATGCTAAAAGTTTACGAAGCCCGCTCGCCACTGAAGCGCAACCTGGTTCCGGAAGAACTCGGCGCGACCGGAACGTTTCTTGCCAGCGACGGCGCGGCGGCCATCACGGGCCAGGTAATTTACGTGGATTGCGGCTATCAGATCATGGGAATGTGATTCCGCAGATGCGCCCGGGAGAGCGCGGCTGATATTATCTTACGCGCGTGGCCGTTGAATTACAGCCGCGCTCTCACGAACGCAGCCACGAACGCTCCATCCACGCCATCCGCGAACGGCCGCAACTCGCGTTCACGTTCGAGTGTGAACGCACGGCGAGCGGCGAGAAACTCTTTCACGACTTCGGAGTTCTCCTCCGGTTCAAGACTGCACGTGCTGTAAACCAGAACGCCACCGGGCTTCACGGCAATGGCCGCTTGACGGAGCAAGTCCAGTTGCATCGTTCGCAATCGTTGGATTTCTTCCGGCTGGATGCGCCAGCGCAAATCCACGCGGCGGCGCATCACGCCGGTGTTGGAGCAGGGAGCGTCCAGCAAAACTTTGTCGAAGGCTGAAGGCTGAAGGCTGAAGGCTGAAGCGGAAACGATTTGCACGCACGTCACACCCAACCGCGCGCAATTTTCCCGAACCAATTTCAACCGCTCTTCCGAAACATCCTGGGCGACGATGCGGCCCTGGTTGTTCATCAACTGCGCGATAAAGGTCGTCTTGCCACCGGGCGCGGCGCAAAAATCCAGAATCGTGTCGCCGGGATGCGGGTCAAGTTCGCGCACGGCCAACAGCGTGCCGGGGTCTTGAACGTAAAATAGGCCCTGCGTGAAACTCGGCAATGTGGCCAGGGGCGGATGGGACTTCAGCTCGAAGACAAGATTCTCCTCAATCCAATCGTGCCGGACAAAATCATACTCCACGTCTTCATCGCGCCATTGGGTGAGCAGGTCGCCGGCGTTTTCCATGGTGGGGCGCGACACTCCGTGCGCGCCGCTCTGGTTCAAAGCGACTTCGGCGCGCACGGAGTGACGCGCCCTACCAGAGCCGAATTTCAGCATGTTGACGCGGGCAAAAGTTTTTGGCGGCGTGTTGTTCCATTCGAGCAATTGGCGTGTGTGCTCATCGCCCCAACGTTTACGCCAGCGCTCGACGAGCCACTCGGGATGCGACCAGCCGAGGGCGGGTTGGGAAACCTTCAGATCGGCTAACAGCTTCCTGGTTTCATCGTGCTCGCGCAGGTAGCCGCGCAACACGGCGTTGATGAATCCGGCTTGAGGGCCGAAGCCGAGGAGTTTCGCCATCTCAACGGTTTCATTCACGGCGGCGTGGTCGGGAATCCGGTCGAGCCAGAAAATCTGGTAGAGTCCGAGCCGCAGCAAATCCTGCAAGGCGGGTTTTTGCGTGCGCCCGGCGGTTTTTCGTGCGATGAGCCAGTCGAGCGTGGCCTGCCAGCGCACGACGCCATAAACCAGTTCCTGGCAAAGGCCGCGGTCGGCAGCGGAAAACTTTGCTCCGGCCAGCGCACGTTCCAGCAGGCTTTCGATGAATTCATCCCCGCCGCGCCGCCGCTGCAAAATTTGCGCCGCAATTTCTCTTGGTTTTTGTCCGTTCAACGGGTTTAATGATGCGGCCTATTTCCAGGCGACGCGAGGACGAACGATCTTTATGAGAGAAGAATTAGAGAAAATGGCGCTGGCCGGCAAGATCGAAGGCCGGCACATCGAGCCACTGCTGCAATTGACGAACAGCGGATTCTGCATGCACCGGAGCTGGGGGTTCGGGCGCATCAAGACGGTGGACACGGTTTTCGCCCGGTTCACAATTGATTTCCCGAACAAGCCGGGCCACACGATGGACCTGGCGTTCGCCGCCGAATCGCTCAAGGCCATTCCCAAGGAACACATCCTCGCGCGCAAGGCCGCCGATCTCGAAGATTTGCGCCAGATGGCGGCGCTGAACCATCTCGATCTCATCAAGGTTGTGCTCAACAGTTACGGCGGCAAGGCAACCGTGGACCAGATTCAGCAGGTGCTTGTGCCCGACGTCATTCGCGACGATTGGAAGAAATGGCTGGAAGCCGCCAGGCGCGAGATGAAAAAGGACGGCCACTTCCAGGTGCCGATCAAGAAAACCGATCCGGTCATCTATCAAGTGCAGGAAGTGTCGCTGCAAAACCGGTTGCTGGGCGAATTTCGCGCGGCCAAGGGACTCAAGGCGCGCGTCACGGTCGCGACCGAAATTTTCAGAAACGCCGCCGACTTGACGGACTTGGCGGCTGCGGCCAACGAAGTCATCGGCGCGTTGAACGCTGAAATCACTTCGCACTTGCGCACGCAACCGTCCGTGGCGCTGGAAGGCGTGTTCGCGCGGGACGATTTGCGCGCGGCCGCCGGCTTGGCGCCGATCGCCGGCGAAGTGACAGCGGCGCAGGTTTGGTCGCAGGATACGAAGTTCGGCGCGTTGATGGAAAAATTGCCGGCGGTCAAGCATCGTCGGGCGCTGGAATCATTCAAGGCCGCGAATTCCGAGCGCTGGCACGAAATCGTCCGCGGCTCGCTGAACCTGGTTTCCGCGAAATTGTGCCGCGAGTTCGCCGGCCTGCTGGTGCAGGAAGGCAAATTCAACGAAGTCAAGGAAACGCTCACCCGCCTCATCAGCCAGCACACCGCCAGCAGTGAATTACTGCTCTGGCTCGCCAAGGAGCGCGACGCGACGTTCGCCGACATTCTTGGACCGGAGGTTTTCCGCGCCATGCTCACGGCGATGGAGCGCGATCAGTTCAACGAGCGTCGCGCCACCCGCCTCCGCGAGTTCGTGCTCGACGACGTGGAGTTGCTCGCCGATTTGACCGCCACCGCCGACCTGGAAGTCATCAAAGATCTCACCCGCGCGCTGCGGTTGTCCTCCGTGTTCGACGACATGGATAAGCGTTCACTGCTCGCGCGCCTCGTGAAGAGCCACCCCGCCGTGCAGTCGCTCGTCACCGGCGAGCAGACGAGGCAGGAGGCCGTGCTCGTCGTCTCGTGGGAAAGCCTACAGCGTCGGAACGATGAATACCGCGAATTGGTGGACAAAAAAATCCCGGCCAACTCCAAGGAAATCGCCATTGCGCGCAGCTACGGCGACCTCAGCGAAAATCACGAGTTCAAAGCCGCCAAGGAAATGCAGAAACAACTCATGCGTCAGAAAGCGGAAATGGAAAACCAGCTCGTCCGGGCGCGCGGCACGGACTTCGCCAGCCCGCGCACCGACATGGTCAGCATCGGCACGGTGGTGCAGGCCACCGACCTCGACTCCGGTCAAAGCGAACACTTCGCAATTCTCGGCGCGTGGGATTTCGACGCGGACAAGGGCATCATCAGCTATCTCACGCCGGTGGGCCAGGCCCTGCTCAACCGCAAAGTCGGCGACGAGGTGGAATTCGAAGTTCACGGCGCGCGGCATCGTCACCGCATTGACCGCATCGAGGTTTACCAGGTGCCCGTTTCGGCGATGGCAACGCCGGTGACAACGCCGGCAGCGGCTTCGGCCGTCTGAAATCCTCCTTCTCGTCCTCGATTCCCCGCGAACGGTTCGAGAACGAGAACGAGGAGGATCCCATCCGTTCGATTATCCTGCCCGCGCGTGTAACCATTTCCCGTTCCCATCGTCTCACATGACGTAACCGCCGCACCCAATTACGCGGCTAAGAGCAAACAAACGAAAACCAAAACCGAAGGAACAACATTATGAAAGCAAGCAAGATCAGTTTGATGGCGGCATTGATTGCGGGCGCGATCCTCGCCTACAGCCCGGCGCTGCGCGCTCAGGACAAGCCCGCCGATAAACCCGAAGGACGTCCGGGCGGCCCCGGCGGCCCTCGTGGCGACATGAAGGAACGGGGCGACAGGATGGCCGAGGCACTCAAGCTCACCGCCGACCAGAAAACGAAATTCGAGGCGGCGATGAAGGAGCAGAGCGAGAAAATGCGCGGCCTGCGCGATCTCCCCCCGGAAGAACGGCGCGAGAAATCCAAAGCGCTGCGCGAGGAAGCGGCCAAGAAAATGAAGGAAATTCTCACGGCCGAGCAGTTTGAGAAGTGGGAGAAAATGCGTCCGCAAGGCCGGCCCGGCGGTCCCGGTGGTCCCGGCGGTCCTGGCGGTCCTGGCGGTCCCGGCAAGGGCGGCGACGATAAGAAGTAAATCGTTCACGGACTAAAAAACCCAAATTCAACGAGGGACGGCACAAGCCGTCCCTCTTCTGTTTGACGCCGGCCAACTTTTCAACGCAGAAACCACGGGGCGTTGTCCAGCCCGACCAAGATCGAGCCTCCAAGATTGGCCCCGCGACTTTACGAAATTTGCATTGTCAGCCGTCGGCGGGAGGCGTAAGTTCTTGTGCAGTTGATTTGGTTATATGTCCGACGACCGCAGAAACCAGCTTCCGGCCAACGATTTATTGAAGAATTCTTCGCTCTATCGCGAGTTTCAGGCCGAGCGCGAGGAGATTCTCAAGCACAAGTGGATTGAATCGGAAAAGGCCGGGCACGACATCGGCTTTGAGCGGGCGCTGACGGATTGGATCGTCAGGCACCGCTCCAAATGGCGGAAAACTCGGCAGGCTGCCGGCCATTGATTTACAGAACCAGTTCCTTTAAGGCGGCCCGGCGAGGTCGCGAAGGAAACACATGACTACAATTGCTCAAACAGCGAACAAGCCCGCGCGGGCCGGTTCGCTGTTTTTATTTTCGTCCTCGAATGACGTGACCGTGGTAGGGACGCGTTCCACCGCGTCCCCATCCTTTCTGAAAAAGTCTGGGACGGAGTGGAATCCGTCCCTGCCTGTTTTACTCGGCCATGCCTGAATCCACGATCATCCTCAACGCCACCGCCATCGCGCGCGCCTTGACGCGCGTTGCCCACGAAATCGCCGAGCGCAACGAAACCGGCGACGAAGTCGTGCTCGTGGGCATCCAACGCGGCGGCGTGCCACTGGCCGGACGCCTGAGCGCCATCCTCGCCGGCATCTGGAATCATCCCGTGCCGACCGGCAGCCTCGACGTGGGCATGCACCGCGACGACCTCGACCACCGCGCCGCGCCGGACATCCATCCCACGGTGATCCCGTTCGACGTGAATGGGCGCACGGTCGTGCTCGTGGACGACGTGCTTTTCAACGGACGCACCATCCGCGCCGCGATGGACGCGCTGAACGATTTCGGGCGGCCTAAACGGATTCAACTGGCCGTGCTGATTGATCGCGGCCATCGGGAATTGCCGATCAAGGCGGACTTCGTCGGCAAAAACGTACCTACGTCGCCCGCTGAAAAAGTTTGCGTGCGCATCGGCGAACCGGGCGTAGAAGATGAAGTGGTGCTGGAGAGAAGATGAACACAGCCACAAGAAAGCACAAAATGCACAGAACGTTGAAATCTCTCCCTCTCCTCTGCGAAGTGGAGGAGAGGGTCGGGGAGAGGAGGCGCGTTTTAGGATGTCCCCGCTCCTCGGTCCTCTCCCCACTCCTTCGTCGCGGGGAGAGGAAGGAATTTCGAGGCGACTCGCTTGAAGAAAATGTTTGTGCCTTTTCGTGGCCATTCCCATCATGAGCTGGAACCGCAAACATCTCCTCGACATCGAATCGCTCACGGCGGACGAAATCCTCACCGTGCTCGATACCGCGCGCGCCTTCAAGGCCGTCGGTGAGCGCGCCATCAAAAAAGTCCCGGCCCTGCGCGGCAAGACCGTCGTCAACCTCTTCATCGAACCATCCACCCGCACCCGCACCAGCTTTGAGCTGTCCGAACAACGCCTCTCGGCCGACATCATTAATTTCACCGCCGAAGCTTCCTCGCTGAAAAAAGGCGAGACCCTCAAGGACACCGCGCGCAACCTCGAAGCGCTGAACGTTGATTTCATTGTCATTCGCCACAGCGCGGCCGGCGCGGCGCATTTTCTTTCACGCGTGCTCAACGCCCACGTCATCAACGCCGGCGACGGTGCGCACGAACATCCCACGCAGGCGTTCCTCGATGCCTTCACCATTCGCGAGCGCAAAGGCCGGATCGCAGGACTTAACGTCACCATCCTCGGCGATGTTCTTTTCAGCCGCGTGGCGCGGTCGGATGTCTGGGCGCTCACCAAACTCGGCGCGAAGGTCACTCTTTGCGGCCCGTCCACGCTCGTGCCGCGCACCTTCGAACAAATGGGCTGTCGCGTCACCCACAACGTGGAAGAAGCCATCCGCGACGCGGACATCATCAACCTCCTGCGCATCCAGCACGAGCGCCAGCGCAAGACGATGTTCCCGAGCATCAACGAATACGTCCAGCTCTTCGGCTTGAACAAAGCGCGTCTCGCGATGACAAAGCCCGACGCCCTCATCATGCACCCCGGCCCGGTGAACCGCGGCGTGGAAATTGACAGCGACATCGCCGACAGCGGACGCTCGTTGATTTTGGAGCAAGTGACCAACGGTCTGGCCGTGCGCATGGCCGCGCTGTTCCTCGTCAACGGCGGCAAAGGCCCGCAAGAAATCGCGGCGGGCTGAACTGCATCCAAACCGGGGCGCGGAATTCATTCCGCTTCACCGCACGAATCTGAAGGCCTTCTGCGATTCCCGGAGTTGTTGGCAAACGAACGCTGAAGCGGAATAAATTCCGCACTCCTGAATCCTTTTGGCGATGCCGCGAGCATCGCGAAGCCGCCGAGTCCGTAAAAGCAAATTGAAAAATGGCAAGCGGCCTTCGGAAACGAAGACCGCTTTCCTATTCGGGCGGCACGCCGATGCTACTGCTTGAGGCGATAGAATTTCTTGCCTTGGCTTGGCGGGTTCGTCCAAGGCGAGGTAGCTCCCGCAACTGGGGTCCAAGTCCCGGTTAATTCGTCTGCGGACAGCAATGCACCGAAAGGCCAAGTTAAGACAAGATTGGCACCTGATTTCTGAACTGAAATCGGCATGACCGCATATCTCACGTTGGCAAGCACGGCAATTTCGGCACCGCTCAACGCGCGGTTGTAAACGCGTACTTCGTCGATTTCGCCAACAAGTTGTGGCGTGGGGTCAGTGCCGGTGCAAGCAGAGCGTCCAATTCGTAGGGGCACAGTGTTCTGAATATCAACGACCCCCGCAGTATTCGTTACCCCCGCCAGTAGCCCGTCGGTGTAGAAGGCGAGGCTATTGCCGTTCCGCCTCACCACGACGTTATGCCATACTGCATCTGCATAGTTGACCGGAACCTCCACGTAAGGACACGAACCACCACCACCAACTTCCAACAGAGCGACCGGTGGATTCTGTCCGCCTAGATTCGACCGCCCCACTCTCAAGTCAAACATGCTGTGGCACTCGCAACCTGGGCGCTTTCCGATAATCCCTCCCCCGGTGACGCTTCTGAACCAACAGGAGATCGTGAAGTTAGACTGGCCGAAATTGCCAACGGTCGTTGAATTGCATTCGACATAATCACCTCCAGAACCAAAGTGCGCTGCACCACCGCGTACGCCCGGGACAAAACTCACCGTTCCATGCACAGTCGCGTGGTTGCCGTTCATGCTAGCGTCATTGGCATTGCCGTCAAACGGGTAGTAGGCAACTAAGCTCGGCATGATGTAGAGGTCTTGTATTTCCAATGCCGAGAGCGCGCGGTTGTAGATGCGGACTTCGTCAATTACACCTGTGAAGAACATAGCTCTTTCGCGATCAACCCCAATGAGCACTGGTACGGCATTCGAAAGGTTGGCGGTTGGCAGCCAAGTGCATTGCTGCTGGGCCTCGTAGGTGCCGTCCACATACAGCGTGACATTTGACGAGCCCTGGTCCACGACCGAAGCCACGTGATGCCAATTGCCATCGTTCAGGAGCCGACTTCCGAAAACTTGCGCTTGGCTCGAACCGGTCGGAAAGACCTCACAGGCGAGTTTTTGAGATACGATATTCATCTGAGCCCCTACGACGTCAGATGTTTCACTGGACTTGTGTGCCTTTACCACGATGCCGGCCCAACCTGGCACAGCCGCGGAAAACTTGATCCATGCGCTGTACGTACGGCTCGTCAGATTCAGGCTTGTGGAATGCGGGACTTCTACATAGTCGTTCCCCTCAAAGTAAAACGCATCGCCGAATTTCCCTGCGACCACAGTTACGCCGTTGGTCACGCCGTTGTTTCCGTTCCCACTGGCGTCGTTCGCGTTGCCGTCGAACGGGTAGTAAGCGGCAAGGCCGTTAGTGCCGATAACGGGACTCGTGATCGTGAGCATTACGCCAATGGCAAGAGGGGAATTCGTCGCACCCGGAGCTGCGATCGTGATCGTCGCGCTGTGGTTCCCAGCCGGTAGTGTGGCAGTGTTATAGACCACTTGGATGTTATCATGTTCGCCTGTGCTT